>JACQVM010000103.1 GCA_016209785.1 Candidatus Melainabacteria bacterium
CCCGGCAGCCTTATCCGCAAAAAGGGTAGTTATATCAAGCGCCACCATTTCGCTGCAAGAACAATACATTCACAAGGACATACCCTTTTTGCAGTCCATTCTGCCGTTTGAAGTGCAGGCGGCAATCATGAAAGGACGTGGCAATTACCTTGGGCTGAGACGCTTCGACGAGCATCTGTTGGATAATGAGCTGGATGATCGACTGGTAGATTGGGTGCACAACACCTCTTGTGGGGATCTTTCAGAGCTTAATTTTGTGCCACCTGCCAATGTGTGGTTGGACATAAACTCGGATACGGATGACTGCCTTCGCAATAAGTGTCCTCATTTGGCTGACTGCTTTTACTTCGAGGCCAGAAAGAAAGCAGAGAAGGCCGATATTCTTGTTGTCAACCATGCACTATTGTTGGCAGATGCAGCCTCTTTTGGGAATATTTTGCCTGCATATGATTTGCTGGTTGTGGATGAAGCACAGCATCTACCTGACGTTGCCAGGGATGCTTTTAGTGTCTCGATAAGCAACAGGGGTCTTAGAATGTTAGCGGGGAGGGCAACTAACAAAGTCCAGGCGCCAGCCCAGTTGGTGCAAGATATTGAAATTGAGGGTAGTAGATTTTTCGACACCTTGTTTAATCGCTATCCGACTGCAAAAATAAGAGTTCGCGAGCCGTTTGACAATGTTGGTGACTTTCGAGCGGCATTGACAAATCTTAAGAAGTGGTTAGAGGTTCAAGAATTCGAGCATATTCTTGATGTGGACTTGGCACGGGAAAAGGCCAAACTCAAGGCAAAGGCAGTGCTGACCACAGTTGAGAATTATATTCAGTGTCTTGACTTATTAGAGAGTCCTGATGGCAACTGGGTTACTTGGATAGAAAAGGTCGATATCCCCGGTGGGAAATGTGAAGTAACTGCCTGCCCACTTGATGTGGCACCATTGCTTAAGAGCTTTCTGTTTGACAAAACTGGCCTTGAGTCACTTGTATTTATGTCAGCTACGCTAGCTACAGGTGGTGAAGATCCTTTTGCTTATTTCAAGAGAACCATTGGCGCAGATGAAGCTGTAATCCAAAGCAAGGTAGATAGCCCTTTTAACTATAAGCACCAGGCAGTACTTTACCTGCCGGATGTTTTGCCAGAGCCTAACAACCCAGAGTTTGTTCCTTACGCGACCAGGGAAATTGAGCGCATTCTCAAGATTTGCAATGGGCGGGCTTTTGTATTGTTTACCAGCTATTCAGCCATGAACAGAGCATTTGAGGAGCTGGCAGAGCGATTGTCTTTTGAGTGCCGTCGCCAGGGTGATATGCCCAGACGAGCACTTATTGAGTGGTTTGTCTCTACACCATCTGCGGTGCTGTTCGGAACATCCAGTTTTTGGGAAGGAGTCTCAGTTGAAGGAGATAGGCTAAGCTGCGTCATAATTGATCGGATACCATTTCAAGTTCCTGATGACCCTGTATATGAGGCACAATGTGAGGCTTTGAAGGAGTCAGGGGAAGGAGACTGGTTTGCGGACCTTGCCTTACCGCATGCAATTATGCGCTTAAAGCAAGGGGTAGGACGCTTAATACGCACACGCTCTGACACAGGGCTGGTGGCGATTTTAGACCCGCGCCTTACACGCAAGGCTTATGGACGCAAAATATTGGAGTGTTTGCCACCTATGCCAATAATCCGCAGCTTAGAGGGCGTGGAATCACTTGAGGATATGCTTGATCATTGCAGATGGTGAGCGCGACGTGTAAAGTGCGATCTTGATGGTGAATACTGGCATGCTGCTCTTACTCTGTCTCATCTGGTGAGTCTTCATGTCGGACAAGGCAGAGTGCCAGTGGGCAATGATCAACAAGGTAATGTACGACGGGATCTTTTTTCATCAGGAAAAACGGGTGCTTAGACACACTAGTGGTGCCAACGAAAAGCATATCTACTTTCAGTTCTTGTGCAACCTTGATAATGCCTGGAGCAACCTCGCCTACGGTTACCATGCCACTGGCGTTGATACCTTGTTCCCTTAGCTGGGTAGAAACGTCATTTACCTGCTCCTGGGCTTTTTCCATTGGCCGTTCAGTGGCTATAAGCTCAGCTACCACACCAACTTTATGAGGGTCAGGGATAACCCTAAGCAAAACAAGTTCGGCATTTAGAGCTTTAGCATGCTGAGCTGCAACTCCCACTGTCTTGGCGCTTCGTTTTGGGCTGCTGAATGCCACCATGAATTTCATTTCAATGATCCTTATACACACTCTATACTTAGCTACGCCACAAAAGATGCAGCAAATGATAACTTACAGCGGCTAGCGTGGCAGCCACTGGCAATGTCATTACCCAGGCCAGCAGTATTAAGTTTACGGTCCTGACATTTAATTTGCTTGCACCATAGACAGGTATAGTTCCTCCAGCAACGGCAGAACTTAAGGTATGAGTGGTGCTAATGGGAGCGCCAATTCTAGAGGCAATAAGAATGATTAATGCTGTGCCCATGGAAGCGCCAAAGCCTTGAGAATGACTTAGACGCTCGCGGCTTATCTTGGTGCCTACGGTACGAATTATGCGCCAGCCACCAATAACTGTTCCTAGTCCAATAGCGAGTGCTGCTGAAGCCATAACCCACATTGGTACCTTGTCATATGTATAGCCGAGATGGCTAAAATGGGCTGCCAAAATAAGGGTGATGATACCCATGGTCTTTTGCCCGTCGTTGCTGCCGTGGGTAAAGCTTACGGAGGCACTAGAAAGTATATGTAGCCAACGCATCATTACTGGATGAGGCTCATTACGGCTGCCTGGATTTTTCTTTTCATCAGAGAAATGAAGGGCTATCCAGGTAAGCAGTGCCCCTACAGCAAAGCCTGCTATTGGCGAAAGCAAAAGCGCAAGAATAACCTTATTTAACTCATGCCAGCTCACACCATTGAACCCGTTAGCTGCTACACCAGCGCCAAAGAGGCTGCCAATCAGGCAATGCGAAGAGCTTACGGGCAGCCCATACCACCAGGTGATGAGGTTCCACATAAGGGCTGCAAGCAGGACGCTTATGATAACGGGCAGTGAGACAGTTTCACGAGGGATAATCTTGGTGATTACCATTGCTACTGCTGTTCCAACCATGACTGCACCAGCAAAGTTAAGTATGCCGCTCATGGTTATAGCAATGGCTGGACGCAAGGCCTTAGTATAAATCACCGTGGCCACTGCGTTGGCTGTGTCATGAAAACCATTGACAAAGTCAAATCCTAGTGCCAGGACAATGGCCAGGACAGCTACTATTGTGTCCCAGTTCATCCTTGGTTATGCCTCCTGAATGCCAATTCCTTCAATTGGAGGAAGTATAACTGCTAAATGCTGTGCTCTGGTTAACGTACGGTTAAGAGGTTGGTTGTTGGCAACACTAGGCTGGCCAAGCTTCGACCGGCTCCAGATAATGTTGATCTAGGTAAACCCAAAGGTCGCCTGGTCTCCATGCCAAGGGCTGATGCAACATGTACTTGTAAACCAGAAGGTTACGAATAATTCTTCGAGCAGACGGATTGTTCTCGCCACGTTTATCATTGGCTAGGCGAGTTCTTAATTGGATTGCCTCACGTTTTGTCCAACAGTAAGCTGGTCCAGGATTGTTGCCACGCGAACGACAAAGCACGGCCACCTTGCCGGAAGGCTGTGGCCAACCAAGTACATAATATCCATCGTCTGCCATAACTTTCACTATCATAATCATAAGTCATGTATGCAATATGTCCATTGATCCGGGTTCATATAAGGTGAAGTAGCAGGTGGCTACCTTTGCAAATATCCTCATATTCCATCCAGGGGCCATTGGCGATGTCATATTGGCAACGCCGGTGGCTGCTACCATCAAGTACAACTTTCCAGAAACTAGGCTTAGCTACGTCACCCATCCTAATTTGGAGGGGTTGCTGAGCTTATGTAATGCCGTGGATAAGGTCATTCCATTTAAAAAAGATGCAGGCATGTTCGAGCAGCGCAAAATCTTGGCTGCTGCAAGTAGCGACCTGATAGTTGACCTTTCTGGATCTTTTAAAAGCTGGCTACTAACAAGCTTGGCTGGTACTAAGGTGCTGCATTATGCCAAGCAAAGACCAGGTAGTAGGCTAATTGAACATGCAGTCGACAATTTTTTGGCTTCTCTAAAACCCCTGGACTTAAGGCCTTTGGCAGCTAAGTTTCCTACTTTGACTCTAGCGTCGGGCATTACTAAGGCTATGTCTGACAGGCTTACGAAGGCTGGCTATGAGGGGCAGACGCTCATTGGTCTGGTACCTGGTGTTGGCAAACTGAGACCTCACCGCGCCTGGTTTGCTGATGGCTGGGTTACGCTTGCCCGACATATCGTTAATGAATGGCGGTGTACTCCTGTGTTGGTAGGCGGGATGGATGAATCTTTGCTTGGTCAGGAAATTGCCAGCCAGGCAGGTGAGGGTTGTATCAATCTTGTTGGAGAATTGTCGCTGATAGAGACAGCGGCACTTCTTAAGTTGTGCCAGGCAGTGGTCTCTGGCGACACTGGCCCAGCGCACATTGCTGTTGCTGTGGGCAGCCCTGTGGTTGGACTGTATGGTCCAACCAATCTTTTCCGTAGTGGACCATATGGTTGCACTGATTGGCTGGTGGATTGTAGTAATCAGTGCCGCTGCAGCCATTTAAAGTTTTGTCAACTAAATAGTATGTCCAAGTTAGGACCAGGTGAGTGTATGCGCCAGATTACTGTGCAGGAGGTACTCGCGAAGCTAGAGCTGGCTATAGGCAATGCTCCAAAGTGAGCTGAGCAATCATTCACGCAAAATCAGAGGTTGGTATGGATGTTGGTTTGTTATGTCAGCATGGTTGTCAGCTAATAGGATTTACTTTTTCCAAAGACCTGCTGACGGTGCAGCAGTTGTTCTGCCGGCGATGGTAACCAAATCACTTGTCTTACCTCCAGCTTGGGTACTTGCTTGCCATCAATAGTTTGCATCTCAATGTTGGCACGGTTGATTGTAAGTATGAGACTGGCATATCTGGCGTCACCTAGTTGTTTTTGAGCAATTGATTTTAAAGTGTCGCCAAGTGTTACTACGTAGCGCGTGCGACGCGGCGATTTCTTATCCTCAACAGGTGGGGGTTGTTTTTCGTCTGCCTTAGGTTTGCGATCATCACCTTTTGCGATTCCACCCAAGGGCACCACATCTATAATCCAAGGGACTAATTTGGTGCCATCATTTACAGTTTTCTTATCTGGAGATTTTTCATCGCTGACCTTGTTGGTGATGTCTAGACGGTCTATTATTTGCTTATCACCGTGAATTTGTGCAGTGGCTGGGCTGGACTCGCTTGAAGCGACCGGTCGACGTCCTCCTGTTGTGTCAGATGTTTCTCCAATGTTATTGGTAGTCTTAATTGTGTTGTTTTTGGTTTGATTGCCTTCAACGTGACTTCCTGCAATATTTGTTTTTGCACTGTCGCAATGTCTGGGATTTTCACTCACAGTGCGAGCATCGCTGTGGGGGTTGGGTGAGAGTGTTGCACTGCTGGTGGATGGACGGTTGTTAGGGTTTATCGGGTTGTGTGGGGCGTTGCTCATTAGTCCAGCAATAATTATGTCCGGAAGTCCATGCCTTGTGCGTGACAAACCAGCTTGCCATTGTAACTCAAGAGGTGCACTCAATCGTACTTCATTGCCTGCCACATGCATTTTTACGTGTAGTTTGTTGTTTAGAGTGTTTGTGAGCTCTAGGTTCTCGTCTGTTTGTCGCAGCAATGGGTGTGGTAGCTGCTCCCTGCGTGTTTCATTTTGCTGGACTGGAGTAGTTTGAGGTGGTGCATCGGCTGGCGCAGCTTTGTAAAGCATAAGTGGCATTGGCCACTCTTTGTCTGACTCTGGAGATCTCTTTTGTTCTTGAGATGATTTGCTGAGGTTAGGAACAGGTTTGCTAGCTTCTGGATCTAGATTCTTGCTGTCTGGGTTTAGCTTGTTTGTTTCAGTAGGAGATGGTGCAATGCTGGGAGTGGATTTAATTGTTTGTGGAGATAGCTTGAGATCAGTTCTGTCTATTTCTGGAATTTGCTTAGTTGGGTGTGCATTAGTTTTGATAAGCTCAGGCTCGTGACTTATTGGTTGTGGATTAGGTTTGACGTGTTCTGTAGTAGGTCTGAGTAGCTGTGGGACAGACTTATCAGTTTGTGGGTTGAAGCTTTTACCTGAGTTGTCTGGATGTTGTGGGTTGCTGTTTGTAGTTTCATCGCTCTGCCGTAATTTAGATGGTAAAGGTGAATCTATCTGGTTGACTGGTTTTGTTGGGTTATCAGATGGAGACTCTATCTCGGTGGGGTTATCTGTGACATCTGAGGGGATGGTAGGTAGCGGAGGCAGGGATTTGGAGATGCTATATGGGTTTTCTGAACTGTTGTTGTCACTACTACTGCGGTCGTCGCTAGCACCATTATTGCTGAAGATACCGCTCGGGAGATCTTGTTGCGGCCAATGTTTGGGACTATCATTCCAGTCCTTTTCTACCTCAACGGGATATGAATCTTTTCTGTAGGGGACTGTTTGTGCAGGAAGGTCATCAGTGTTGCTGCCACCACCACCGCTTAAGCTGCGGCTAGGAGTGTTGTGTGATGGTTGCTCAGCATCCAAGGACTGATCTATATTGTTGGGTTGTCTATCTTTGTCGTAAGGCACTGTTGGTATAGGCAAGACCATGCTGTCGCCTTCATTGCCATGATCACCAGATGCAGTTCTGGCTCCGTGGGTAACTCGAGTAGTTTCAGCATTTAACCAATCAGTGTATTCGCTCTGCAGTGGTGTATTGCCTTCTGCTGCATAGGAAATTCCGTTGGCGGAATCTTGACCAGCATCAGAGGCGTTAGATTTAGGCGGGGACATGGCAATTGCCCTCTTGTGTAGTGCTAAGGCTTTTGGCTTACGGAGTTGCCTTAGAAGACCCCATATTTTGATATATACGCTGCCATGTGTAATTGGACAATCGCAAGAGTCATTTCATTGTTAATTAATCACGTGCAAGAATGCTTTGCATGTGGACATTGAGTGAAGTCTGCATTTCCTTCGATAGAGGAAGATCATTACGTGTTTCTTTCCATGCGTCTGCTATTCTCTGCAATGTTTCACGCACCGTATTTAGCACCACCCGCTCCGAGGCATGAGCACGCGAAGCAAGCTTGGCAAAGTGTCTTTCATGTACATCCCTAAACGCCTTGCAACCACCCAGCCTGAGTCCAAGATCATCACCCGGCAAGTATAGGATTGATGGAACAAAGTCATAGGCTGGAGAGAGTCGCGGGCGTCGCTGATCGCTGTATAGCAGCGACCAGTTCTTAACGTGCATATCACCATTTCCGATAGCGACCGTGAAGACCAGGCGCCGAATGAACTCCACGAAATCCTCTTCGCCACACTCGCTGAGAATAACGAAACCAATTCTGTCAAAGCTAACGTTCTCATACTTCTCGCTTGGATAAAGCCCAAATACTTGAGCAAAGTCTTCCATGTGTATGCGTGTGCCATCGCCGCGCCTGTCGAAGCGCTGAAGCACAAGGCTGTCTCCCATTCGCTCATTAATGTCCGGTGGTAGTCCCTTAATTGATGACGTCGAAACCAACTTAAACTCGGGCACGTTAATGCCGCTCCTGCGTGCGAGCGTCAGCATTGAAAATTCGGCTTCGGGTACTTGAGAAAACGTATTGCTAGGAAGTTTTACTATCCATGATCCACCGGCACCATCTGCTCGAATAGTGAGTCCGTCTGTTGGCTCCATTACTGCAGAAAACTTCATCTGAACCCCGGCCAGAGAGAATCGGAGCACGGGGCGCTTATCGCTCTCGGATTGAATTCTCTGTGTTGCCTGGCCATCACTTATGGTATCAGCAGCGCTGACTCTAACTGCACCAGGCAAATCTTGACCCAAGGCGGCAATGAGGAAAAACTCGCGTTCTGGTTTTACGTCAACTTTCTTCGCCAGATAATCTCGCAGATGCCCTTCTGGTAGTAAGTTCGAGAAGAACGGAGGCAGCGTTGCTCGGCTTCGAATTTTTTCTTCTGTCTTGAGTTCTCCTAATGGTGTTCTGAACCACTGACTGAGAATCGGTCTCCCAGCGTATGTCATATATGACTCGCTGAATGCGAAGAGGGTTCTGTCATCAGGTAGCAGTGTGAGAGTGCCAACATCAGCTTCATTGAGATGAACAGTGAGTATTCGTGGTTGTGTCTGAGTAGAGTTTGTCATCGGCTCAGAGTGTGTCCTCTTCTTCTGTCCAGGATTCGTACATTGAATGTTGCTCACTGGCATCAGAAGCAGCGTCGGTGGATTTGATAACGTATGAAACGGCTGGCAAAACCGAGCGGGGCACCATGACCAGCTCCAAGCCAATGGCTCTTCCAACCTCAATCAGCGTGCCAACACGAACGTTGCGTTTGCCAGCCTCTATGTCTGAGATCTGGCTCTGCTTCATTCCTAACTTCTGTGCCAGCGCCTCTTGTGATAACCCTTTTGCCTTCCGCGCTGCCGTAAGTTGTTCAGCCAGTCTTTGAATATCACTCATGTGTGATAGGACCTACAC
>JACQVM010000094.1 GCA_016209785.1 Candidatus Melainabacteria bacterium
ACCTATTGCAAAAGCATTGCAAGCAAAATTTTCAGCGTCTGGCTCACTGACTTCAATTACGTGGCTGAAAAAGTGGTGAATTAACTTAAGTCCCTCAGTATCAAAGGCTGGAGGGAACATCATTACTGAGTTGGCATCCAGTATGCAGAAGGCTGTATCTAAATGGTAGTACTTTGGATGTACTAGGTGGAGCGCAATGATAGGAACTTCTAGCAGTCGGCTTAATGCTTGGTATGCTTCACGCTCAGTACGATGTCCATAACCTCCCCAGAGTAGTTGCTTTCCTGGGTGCCACAGGGCATCCCCATGGCCCTCTAAATACAAGGGTGGCTTATGGTTTGGCAAATCTAAGATGAGGTAATCTTGTGCTTGAAACCAGGCTCGGAACAATGGAACTTCACGCTGGCGTGATGGAAAGCGCATTTGACTTAATACGACATAAGATTGTCCTAAATCATTTTGCCCGACCAACACCTGGTTTGCAGTAAATACAATGTCTTCAAGATCTGGCTGTGAGGCCAAAACTTCCACGTGGACCCCAAGTGCCACAAAGGTATTCTTTAGCGCATGCCACTGCTTGAGTGCTTTTGCGCTATCAACACAATTTATGTTTGCGGACATAAAGGCATTCTTGACATCCTTAACTTCGAAGTAAGCAGGATCACACATAAGCAAAGCAGTAGGCTCGAGCCGAATAGGGATGCTTTCCAGGGTGATAACTTTTAATTCCTGGCTGGTCTTAATTAACATAGCTTTGTCGTTTGGTTTCGATAGCATGGTTAAGGATTATGCCCACCCAACTGCTGTTTACGGGATAAGGTTTTCATGCTTGATAGTTTATTGGCACTGAATCGTATATTAGCTCATAATGTCAACTTGCCACTAAGCTGAATGCACTACTAGGTGTTTATAAATAAGGTATAGATTGTGTTGGGTGATATCGTTATGAGATTGCTTAGGCTTGTGCTAGTGGCCTCCGCTGGAGTTGGATTCTTTTGGTTGCAGGGGGGAAGCTTGATGGCATCAGAATCGTCACCTGTGGCTCACCTGGTTTTTTTAAATGGTGCGGTTTATACGGCAGATGTGGCTCAACGTTGGGCTTCTGCTGTTGCTGTTTGTGATGGGCAGATTGTTTATGTTGGAGACAACGACGGGGTGAGAGGGCTAATTGGCCCAAATACCAAGGTAATTGATCTTAAGGGCAAAATGCTGCTGCCAGGCTTTAATGATTGCCATGTGCACCCAATTGTCGGTGGCATCGAGCTAGCCAGATGTAGATTAAATGGTCTTGTCCGGGTTGAAGAGATCTTTGACGTTATTTCTTTATACGCGAAGAGGCACCCTGAGAGTAGTTGGATTGTCGGTGGAGGTTGGGGTCTTCCAGTGTTTGAAGGAGCTAATCCCAAGCGTTACGATCTTGACCAGCTTGTAAGCAATCGTCCAGTTTACCTAGAATCGCAAGATATACATTCTGCGTGGGTCAATTCCAAGGCGTTGGCGATAGCAGGAATAAGCAAGGATACGCCAGACCCACCACTAGGGCACATTGAACGTGATGCTCACAGCGGTGAACCATCAGGTTGTTTGCGAGAAGCTGCAATGTTGCTTGTCAGGCGTTGTTTGCCAACCCTGGAAGAGGCTGACTATTTAGAGGGGCTCCGTCGAGCACAAAGATTAGCCAATGGTTTTGGCATTACTTGCCTGCAAGATGCCAATGTAGATGATGAATTTCTCAAAGCATATCAAGAACTGGAAGGTCGAGGAGAGTTGACAGTACGGGTGGTGGCAGCACTGCATGTAGATCCTGAGAAGGATGAAAGTCAGATTGAAGAATTGAAGAGCAAGCGTGGGGGTGCAAAGGGCCCGCTGGTTAGGGTGCTTGCTGCCAAAATGTTTGCTGATGGTGTTATTGAGTCACACACGGCAGCTTTGCTTGAGCCGTATTTAAATGGACATGCTCATTGTGGAGAACTCAACTTTAGCCCAGAACTTTTTTCCCGCATTGTGACACATCTTGATAAGGAGGGCTTTCAGGTTCATGTGCATGCTATTGGAGACCGTGCTATCCGTACTGCCTTGGATGCCTTTGAGGCGGCTCGCCGAGCCAATGGGCGTGCTGATGCACGCCACCACATTGCCCATCTAGAGTTGATAGCACCACAGGACCTTCCTCGCTTTTCCAAGCTAGGAGTTATTGCGAATTTCCAGCCCTTTTGGGCTCACAGTGATCAGTATATAACCCAGTTTACGGAGCCTGTTCTTGGGGTAGCTCGCTCCCAGCATCTTTATCCTATTGGTAGCATGTCCAGAACTGGCGCAGTGATTGCTGCAGGAAGTGATTGGCCTGTCACATCTCTTAATCCACTTGAGGCTATCCAGGTTGCAGTTACACGACGCCAACCGGACGACTCTGAAGGAAAGCCTTGGCTTCCAGAAGAGCGTGTAGATCTTGCTACTATGCTGACTGCCTACACCATCGGCGGTGCATATGTCAATCATCTTGAAAAGACGACTGGATCTATAGAAGTTGGTAAAGTGGCTGATCTTATAGTTCTTGAGCGCAACTTGTTTGAAATTCCACCCCAGCAAATTCACAATGTAAAGGTGCTGTTGACATTGCTTGAGGGCAAGGAAGTATTTCGGGACTCATCTTTAATTCTTATGTAGATTTCTCTTGATGTGCTTTTGGTTTCTGGACTGATGGAAAGTGCACTGGTATGGTTAACTATGCATGCGGCGGTCACACAGTACGGTAAATGCACAAAATTAAGTTAGCGCTTGTTAGCTGTGGGCTAGGAAATGTTTGCCGGGGTTTTGAGGTCTCCACCTTACGGTGGCACCAGGCTTTATTGGCAGAACAGGACCTCAACGTACGCCTGTTTTGTGGTGGACATTCTCCAAAGTGCACGCATGTTTGGAATGTCAGCAGAGATAGCTTCCTCGCCAGCCCTTTGGCTTACAATCCATTCATTAGTGATCGGCGGCGTTGGGAAATCAGCTACGTATTAGAACAGCTAAGCTTTGCATTTGGGCTGTTACCAGAAATTCGAAAGTGGCAACCGGATGTCATTTGGACAAAGGAAGTACCTTTGGCTCATGTGTTAGCTGTCTTTCGCGTAGTTTTGGGACTAAAGTACAAGATTATCTTTGCCAATGGTGCTCCTTTTAACCCCAAAACATATGCTCTGTTTGATTTTATTCAGCAACTGCAACCTGATGCTTATGAGCAAGCATTACGGCACGGAATTTCTGAGCATAAGATGCAGATTCTGCCTAATTGTGTGCCAGTGTTTACGCCTATTGCAGATCGTCGTGCTGTGCGTAAGTCATTTGGTTATGTGGACAGTGACTGGATAGTAATTTGTGTAGCTGCATGGAATCAATATCATAAGCGCATTGATTATCTGATTAACGAAGTTGCAGCAATGAATGACAATATGGTCAAGCTGCTTCTGTGTGGGCACCCAGAGACCGAGACCAATGCCTTAAGGACGTTGGCTGCCCACAAACTAGGTGACAGGGTGCAGTGGCTGACATTGCCAGCTCACAAAGTCAACTTAGCGCTCCAAATGTCTGATGTATTTGTATTACCCAGCTTGTATGAGGGGCTTGGTTCTGCCCTTATTGAGGCTGCAATGGCTGGCCTGCCAATCGTAAGTCATCCACATGCAGGGAGCCGATTTATCCTCGCTGATGAGTTTTGGTTGACTGATTTGTCAAAACCAGGAAATCTGACCAAGCAGCTTACATTCTTTAGGACTCAGCCTCCTAGCGAGATACAGCTACATGAGCTAGCCCGGCGCACGGCCAGCCGATTTAGTGATGAGATTCTCTCTGGTGAGTTTTGCCAGATGGTGAAAAAGGCTTTGGGTAATTGTTCAGGCTTATTGCCAGTACCAAAGGTGATTGCTGGTGCTTACAAGGAAAGCAGAGCGGGTAAGGCATAGCACTTTGAGTCCCAGGATAAGCCAGAGGGTGGATTTTACGAAGTTTAGGGGAACTTTCCCATTTAAATTATGAGCTAATCCAACTAATATTTCAGCCTTAGGAAGTAGCCACTATACATAAGGCATCCTGATAAGAAGATTATGGCTTATAAAAATACTATGCTCAAGACACCAGTTTCTAAGAGCCGCTTGAGGTCGACCAGGCGCAAGGCAGGATCTACTACCAAGGGTCGAGTCAAGGTGCGAACTTCAGAGTGCGTAAGCGGTGCTTGCCCTGTAACATGGAAGCCCAAACCAACCGCTGCATGACCAGCATGGAGGGATCAAGGTGGCTTCTTTTGTACTTGTTGTCCATGGTGGCGCTGGAGCGTTAAACAGGCAGACAATAACCGCTAAACTTAATTGTCAATACATGGCAAAGCTTAAGCAATCACTAGAGACTGGCAGTTCAATTTTGACCGATGGGGGTTCCAGCCTAGATGCAGTCGAACAGGCAATCAAAGTTTTCGAAGATTCACATCTTTTTAATGCAGGCAAGGGGGCTGTCCTCAATAAAGAAGGTAGAGCAGAGCTTGATGCTTCAATAATGGATGGACGGACGCACCAAGCAGGAGCTGTAGCTAGTGTGACTACAATACGCAATCCAATATCTGCAGCACGTCTTGTGATGAACAAGACACCACATGTGATGCTAGTGGCAGATGGTGCAGAGGAGATTGCCAGAGAAGCTGGACTGGAAATTGTTGGACTATCGTATTTCCAAACCGAAAAGCACTGGCTACACCTTGAGAAAGCAGGAACTGTAGGTGCTGTTGCTTTGGACAGGTATGGAGATTTAGCTGCCGGGACATCTACTGGCGGAATTCAAGGTAAGTTGAAAGGCCGTGTTGGGGACTCGCCTATTATTGGTGCTGGTACTTACGCTGACAATGAAACGTGTGCTGTGTCTGCCACTGGTCAAGGTGAGTATTTCATACGTCAGGTAGTTGCATATGACATCGTTGCGCGCATGAGATACGGTGGATGTGCGCTGAAAGAAGCTGCCTGGGAGGCAATTCATGGTACCTTAACAAAATCAGGAGGCAAGGGCGGGGTTATAGCTGTAGACAAGGATGGCAACGTGGCTATGCCCTTTAATTCATTGGGTATGTTTCGTGGTTATGTCAAGAATGACCAACAACCGTACACTTACATTTTTGAGGAATAAATTAGCAGGTTATTGCTGATGCTGACCAAATGTCCTTATCTAGAGTGCCAGCATGTTTTTGAGGTTTGCGACGAACATAAAGTAGGCATAGGTCGTTGTGTTAATTGTATACGTCCCATGACTTACCGAAGTTTAAGTACCTTGCAGAGCCTAGAAACAAAGCGCAAGTGGCAGATGGTGCCAGAAGCTTTCAGTGATAGCTTAGCTCATGGTAGTGAAGAACCAGCCAGGCTGTCGGTATTGTTGGAAGATATTCGCAGTCTTTACAATGTAGGTTCTATATTTCGGACCGCCGATGGGGCTGGCTTTGAGCGCTTGTATTTATGTGGTGTCACTGGATGTCCTCCAAATAAACAGATTGCCAAAACCAGTCTTGGTGCGGAAGAACATGTGTCCTGGGAATATTCGACTGGGGCTATGCAAATCTTGCCTAAGCTCAAAGATAAGGGTGTCATGGTTTTGGCTCTGGAGTGCACAGACAGCAGCCGACCATTAGCTGACCTCATTGACAGTGGTATTGTGAGAACCACTTTGTGTTTGGTGCTAGGTAATGAAGTGAGTGGTATTTCTGCTGAAACACTTGCATGCTCAGACTTTGTTTGCCATCTGCCCATGAGGGGTACCAAGGAGTCACTCAATGTTGCCGTTGCTTATGGAATTGCTGCTTATTTGTTGGCAGAGGTAGCTGTATGACATCCTCTCTTGCTCATATTTTTAGCCCAGATGACCGGAGCAATACTGCAATAGTTGTTCCTCAATCAGGAATTAGTCGATCGTATGGGGAACTCGTTGCTGATATCCAACGGCTTGCCAACCAGATAAAAAGGGCAGGAATTGGACGGGGAGACTTTGTAGCCATAGTGCTTCCCAATGGTTTGGAGTTTGTAGTCACATTTTTTGCAGTTACTTTCTCACGTGCTATTGCAGCTCCCATGAATCCAGCGTTGACTGTCGATGAATTACGGTCTGGTATTCAAAGACTTGGTGCAAGGGCAGTAATTGTTGCATCTGATTGCAAACCAGCTTGGCAGGTAGCCCAAGAGCTAAACATTCCAGTCTGGGAAGCGGACCTTGACAGTGATGGCATAGTTCAACTAGCCGGTGTGCTCAATGTGCCTGGACTGAGACCGGCAGATGCTTGTCCAGAGTCTGGCGATGTTGCTTTGTTCTTGTATACCAGTGGAACAACAAGTCTTCCTAAAGGTGTGCCACTAACTCATGGAAATCTTCTGGCTGCAGCTCATAGTTTTTCAAGCTGTTTTAGGTTGACCTCCGAGGATGCTACGGTTGTAGTGATGCCGCTGTTCCATGTCCA
>JACQVM010000095.1 GCA_016209785.1 Candidatus Melainabacteria bacterium
GTATCTACACTGTGCTGGGTAGGCTTAGTTTTCAGCTCATTTGTCGTACGTAAATTAGGAATCATAGTGACATGGATATAGCAAACATTGTCACGTCCCATATCTTTACGCATTTGGCGAATGGCTTCCAAAAAAATCAGACTCTCAATGTCCCCTACAGTTCCACCCACTTCTACGATGACCACCTGGGCGCCAGTGTGTTGAGCTGCCTTGCGAATAAAGTTCTTTATTTCATTTGTGACGTGCGGGATCATTTGAACGGTACCGCCCAAATAGTCTCCCCGTCTTTCCTTTTCTAAAACACTCTTATAAATCGAGCCTGCAGTAACATTGTTCATGCGACTCAAGTCAGTGTTAATAAACCGTTCATAGTGTCCTAAATCTAGGTCAGTCTCAGCCCCGTCTTCAGTTACAAAGACCTCACCATGCTGATAGGGGCTCATTGTGCCAGGATCTACATTAAGGTAAGGATCAAGCTTAACAATTGTCGTACTGATGTTTCTAGCTCGCAAAAGACGACCCAGCGATGCTGCTACTATTCCTTTCCCCAATGAGGACACCACCCCACCAGTCACAAACACATACCTGGTGCTCATGGTACCTCCATAACTAAATGCACCTAACTACAATTGTCCCTTACACTATAGTCCATGTTCTACAGTTACATCCTACCTAAAAGACGATGAAATGGGGGGAATTCCCAGGACAAGAGCACCAGGATCTGGTCAATTACTCACCAATTCTTGGTACCTTAAAAAAACCATTTTCAGATTGTGGCGCATTTTTCAAGAGAAGATCACGCCCTGGTGAACTGACAACTACATCTTCTCGCATTACATTAACAACAGCTAGAGCATGAGCCATGGGCTCCACATTGGTTGTATTTACGTCATTTAGTTGGTCAAAATATTCAATTATCTTCGCTAACTGCTCTGAATACAGCTTTTTTTCGTCCTCTGATAGAGCAAGTCGAGCTAGTTTGGCAACATGTTCTACTTCCTTAACGCTAATCATGCTTCCTCACATCACACAATCTTCTAAAGATGGCTTGCCCGCCCAACTGGGATGTTAACACAATTCGATAAGTTCCTACACGACTGTCGTGCGTTTCCTATCTAAATCAACTTGCTAACGCTACTGCTTGACGACAGACAAATAGGTTTTTGTCGTCAGGTTGATAAGGTACTATTTTGCTATGTTCGTGAGTAAGTCATGTTAGCTGACATTGTTTTCCTGATACTTTCGCTTGTTATTATTCTGGCATCGGCCGAGCTTTTCACTAATGGCGTGGAATGGCTAGGACAACGCCTCCAATTGAGCGAAGGAGCAGTTGGCTCAGTTCTTGCAGCCGTTGGCACAGCATTGCCTGAAACACTCATCCCATTTGTGGCAGTTATCTTCTTTAAAGGCCGACAGGGCTCCGACGTTGGCATAGGTGCAATTGTTGGAGCACCTTTTATGCTCTCTACTCTTACCTTGGCTTTGTGCGGCTGGGCTATGTGGTTTTATACCCAACGGCGGCGTCGAAAAGCATCCCTTATCTTAAATCGGGTAGCACTGGCAAGGGATCTAAGGTTTTTCATTTGTGCCTATAGCATGGCCATCATAGCAACCTTGGCCACAAATATGGCACCAGTACGTTGGACCATTGCAGCTAGCCTTTTAGGAGTTTATGTATTGTACCTTTGGCAAACCTTTACACATCAAGGCGAAATAGGCGCAACTCCTGAGCGTTTGCATTTTGATCGACTGTTGAATATTGGGTCTCACCGGCTACGTCTTATCGGACCCCAGGTTGTCTTGGGATTGTGTGGTATTATTGGCGGTGCTTTTGTATTCGTAGATCGCGTACAAGATTTGGCAACTGCAATAGGTGTCCCAACCGTTATTCTTTCGCTCATTGTCGCTCCTATTGCCACTGAGCTTCCAGAGAAAGTTAACAGTGTCCTTTGGGCACGCAGTGGAAAGGACACCCTAGCGCTGGGCAACATTACAGGAGCAATGGTGTTTCAAAGTTGCTTTCCTGTAGCATTTGGAGTTGCCTTCACCAGATGGAGCCTTCTGCCAGGCACTTTAGCTGCGTCGGCAATAGCTCTGGGGAGCGCCACGATTTACCTCCACCTAATTGAGAAAGGGACACTCCGTCCGTCACATCTAATGAGAGGTGCTATCGTCTATGTCTTTACAATTTGTCTTCTTCTTGCCACTGCCTCTTACGACGCTGCTTGTGGCTTACCAGAGTCTTCCACAGATTCAACAACCTTGGCTAGCTCCTCTTCCGGATGAGTAAAGTCCACAATTACTTTGATGGAAGCAGCAACAGGAATAGCTATGAGCATCCCAAGAGCACCTGCCATAATCTCACCACACAAAACCGCAAAGATAACAATTAAGGGATGAAGATGAACAGCATGGCCAATGACCTTAGGGACAATCAAGTAATCCTCTATCCAGCGTGCAGCCGTGTAAAAGGCAATAATACCTAAGGCAACGCCAGGACCGTACTGAGCAAATCCAACTAGAGTCGCAAACGTAGTGGCAAAAATTGGTCCTAAAACTGGAATAATCTCGAGAAACCCACTCATTATGGCGATAGGCAAGGCATACTTCATATGAATGAAGTAATGTAAGAAAAACCAGGCCACTGTCGACATTATTACAATGAGAACTAGCTGCCCTCGCACGTACCGACTCAGCATGACATTCATTTGCCCAGACAGACTCACAACAGTGGCTCGTCTATCGGCCGGCACAAACCTAAGACAGAAGGCCCCAACACGCTGGCTGTCGACAATAAAGTATATGGATGAAACAACACAAACTAAAAGCGCTAAAAATCCCCTGGAAACAAGGCCACCAAGGTGAACTATCTCGCCTGGTTTGCCAAATGCCTCCTCAATGCTTGTCAAAACTTGTACTGTAGTTTCCTCTACGTTGAGCTGCCAGTGGAACGTAGACACAGCTTGCTGTACAACGTTGGTTATGATTTCGCGACGATTGGTAGCTAAAGCTGCAAACTGGTCCCAAACCATCGGCAAGAATACCCAGCCTAATATACCCAACAACCCTGCAGCAAAGAGGTACAAAATTGCTACTGCTTGATCACGTTTTATGGCAAACGACTGAGCTATGTAATTAACCAGTGGTAACAAAAGATAGGCAATAATCCCTGCCACCACAAAAGGAGGAAATACTGAGCGGATATGGAAAATGAACCATATAATCAGAAAAGTAGCTAGCCACTTAAGCATGGATCAAATCCGTTGGTGCTAGTGCCCAATTATCGTACCGAGGCAGGCATGGGCTCCATATAAGAAAAGTCACGCATACCTGCCTTCACCATCTTGGTCAACAGCCAGGAAGGACGAAATCTCTCGCCATAAATAGCATGATATGACTCAAGTTCGTTCAGACACCACTGAAGACCTTTTTCGTTAACTATGCTTAGAAGCCCTTTGCTCATTCCGCAGCCCCACTGCATTGCCACATCCACATCCTTAACTTCCACCACATGCTCTTGAATAGCATAAATAGCCTCGTTAAACATGGGTAGTATTACCCTGTAGACACTAAATGGTTTGGGTGAGCGTGCAGTCGGGCTTGTTTTGCGAATCTGGTCTAAAAGGGGCAACAGTTGAGGATTTAAATCCTTGGGTTCGTCCTTCCTAGATGGTTGTCCACTAGCATGAGCATAAAAACCAGCTCCTGATTTCTGACCAAGGTATTCCTTTTCCACAAGCAACGCTAACAACTCTGCAGGCTTAAAACGAGGCCCATACTGTCTATAAAGGAACTCATTGACATGATGACAGACATCAATGCCTGTCATATCAAATAATGCAAAAGGTCCCATCGGAAGCCCAAACGTCTCAACAGCCTTATCTATCTCGGAGGCTGTGGCGGTTCCTTCCTGCAAGACATACAGTGCTTCATTCATGTAAGGGAAAAGCAACCTATTCACAAGGAACCCGGGACATTCCTTCACTTCCACAGGAATCTTTTGCAACTCCCGACACAGCTCAACACAGGCAGTACTTGTCTCACTTGATGTTCTTAAGCCAGGAATGACCTCGACTAGCTTCATGGTCTGTGCGGGGTTAAAAAAGTGTATTCCAATTACCCTGTCGGGGCGCTTGGTATAAGAAGCAATCTCTGAAATAGACAATGCAGATGTGTTTGTGGCCAAAATGGCATGCGGTGGGCAAATCTTATCTAACTCCTCAAAAATTTTCGCCTTTATGCCAATTTGTTCAACTGCTGCCTCAATAACTAAATCAACATCATCAAACCCGTCATAAGTTGTTGTTGGCTTAATCATGCCAAACAAGTATTCAGCTTCCGCCTCAGTCAAAACTTCCTTTTTGACCCTCGAGTCATACATACGCTTCACAGCACTAAGTGCTTTTTGTACATACTCCTCCCTTACATCCTTCAGCAAAACCTCAATGCCAGCTTGGCTTAAAACCTGAGCAATCCCACTGCCCATCGCTCCTGCACCTATGACGGCCACTCTTTGCATCTTCATAACAAAACCCTCACCGTTAGCATAAGTTTTTGCTACGTTATGCTAGCATCTTTACCAGTCCCTGAGATTACCTTGTAAATTCAATGACATCACTCATGCGTAGAGCCCCTGCCATCCCGGAGGGGTATGGTGTTGTAGATACACCCAAGCATCTGGGGTGGTTAATGCTGACAGCCATGGGAATTGGTGCCACGATTGGTGCTGGCATCTTTGCCATGCCAGGCATGATTGCCATGAAGGCAGGGCCAGCAGGGATCTTATCTTTTGTAATTACTGGTGTAATCATTTTATTTGTAGGCATTTGTTATGAGCGGTTTTCGCGAGTTGTACCTCATGGTGTTTCAGCATACAGTTATGTTTATCATTCCATCGGAGAAGTTTTTGCTTGGATAGTAGCCTTTGGCCTTTTCTTGGAATACAGTTTTGGAGCCTCTGCTGTAGCCATCGCCTGGAGTGAGTACCTAAAAAAGGCATTAAATTACACCTTACCAGCATTTTGGAGTGGCCCAAGCCATGTAGATGGCCAATTCCACTTTGGGGTTAACATAGTTGCTTTGGCAGTGGTTGCTGCAGTGACCATCATTTGTATATTTGGTGGTGTATCCAAATCAGCCAAGTTAAATTTTGCCTTGGTGTGTTTAAAGATGTCTTTGTTGCTTGTATTTCTGATAGCAGGACTAAAACACATAAATCCAGCTAACTGGGCTCCCTTTATGCCAAAAGGACTAACTGGCGTTATGCAAGGAGCAGCACTTGCAGTTTTTCCTTATGTAGGATTTGATGCCTTGTATACTTTTGCCCGGGAATCCAAAAGCCTAAAAGACACGCGTTGGGCTACGTACCTTTGCGTTGGTATCGTAGCTTTTCTATATGTCGCAGTGATGGCAGTAGCGACTGCACTAGCACCAAGCTTTTTTGGTGGGGATCCTAGTAAGCCTAACCCTCTTTTTGTAGGTACCGAAGCAGCAGCACCATTGGCAATGCTCTTAGCTGCCTCTGGTGAGGAGTGGATAGCAAGACTAATAGCCGTAGGAGCGGTGCTGGGTATTTTTAATGTGCTTCTTGTGCTTTCCATGGGTGGACCACGTATTTTTCGCAATATGGCTGAAGATGGGCTACTTCCACCCATATTCATGAAAACCAACAAGGGTAATCCGACAATTGGACTGGCCATAAATGGATTAATCGTAGGCACCATGGCTGGCTTTATGCCGTTTGGTGATATAGCCGAAATGATGGTTTTAGGAACACTAGTGGCTTTTATTTTTGTTTGCCTTGGAGCTCTGCGCTTACGACTAGTCAGCCCAATTGTTGCCTTAGGCGGCGCTATTGGCTGTGCAATTCTCGCGTGCCATTTAGGAGTACTTGTGTTGAAGATTTACTCAATCACTTGCCCGCTGGGGCTCGTAATTTACTTTCTTTATGGCCGGACACATAGCAAACTTGCCCAAAGTAACTTGGCTCATCCAAAACTATAGTAGCAACGGCTTGTTCAAAAGCTGCTTAGCCCATAACAGGACAAACTAATAGAAGCGTCTTTTGAGCCCGGCAAGCAACATATGGATTGTCGTCATCAGCTAGTCTTACTAAAATCTCAGCAGGTATGTGTGGATTTTCAGCAACACCATATCTTACGTCCACATTATCATCAGCAGCCAGTTGCTCCAAAACCTCCGGTGGTGTATTAGGATTTTCAGCCACGCTTAAGCGAACATCTATATTTGGGTCGCTAGCCATCTGCAACAAAACTGAAACAGGCGTTCGTGGATTTTCCGCAACACGCCGCCGTATGTTCTCCAACGTGTCATTGGCAAGCCTTGCCAACACCTCCTTGGGAGTGTTTGGATTACCAGCTACGATATAACGTACATGCAACGTCCGCATACTTGCATCTAATTCCAGTGGCTGAGATTTACCCCTTACTCCTGAGCTCAACTCACTTATAACCCTTGCCGCCTCGTCAATTAACCTATGCCCGTTTTCCTCAAGCGCCATAACCGCTCCTTGCACACTTCCCCAACGCCTAGTACTTCTTGCGCAAGCACTTGACAATCCCCAAATTGCTATTTACCCGCTTGCCTGACTTCTCAAACCAAAGGAACAGCCCTGATGAGATTTCTTTTATTTATCTAGATCCATCCAAGTTTTTCCTACTCCCACATCCACCCTCAGTGGCACCATAAAAGGCTGATGGAGCGTCATAGCCTCAGTAACGAGCTGGGTAGTTTCTACAAGCTCAGCGTGAGGAACCTCAAGAACAAGCTCATCGTGAACCTGCAAGATAAGCTTGCTGGACAACTGACGCTGGCACAATTGCCGGTCAAGCTCAACCATTGCTAGTTTCATTAAATCTGCTGCACTACCTTGTAATGGTGCATTGCAAGCAGCACGTTCCTCAGCACGTCTTAATTGTTCATTTCTATCAGCTAGAGCCCTAAAGTAGCGCTTGCGTCCCCAAAGTGTTTTGACAAAACCATTTCTTCTAGCCTCTTCAATGGTGGCATTTATGAAAGTACGCACCTTCGGATAACGACTAAAGTATTTGTCAATAAACTTTTGGGCCTCACGCGTGGAAACACCTAGGTCTTGCGCTGTTGAGTAAGCACCCTGCTGGTAGATGAGCGAAAAATTGATGGTTTTGCCAACACGACGCATTTCCGATGTTACTTTGTCCAAAGGAACATCAAAAATCTCCATTGCCGTACGTGCATGAATGTCCTGATCCTTGGTAAAGGCATCAATAAGCGTCTCATCGCCAGACATGTGTGCCAACAGCCTTAGTTCAATTTGAGAATAATCCGCCGACACTAACATAGTGCCGTCACGCCCTGGCACAAACGCCCTGCGTATTCGCTTGCCCAGCTCGCTACGAATAGGAATATTCTGGAGGTTGGGATTCGAGCTCGATAGTCGCCCCGTGCTTGTGCCTGTCTGGTTAAACTCTCCATGCAGTCGTCCATCACGTGAGGATATTTGTCTGGGAAGAGCATCAGCATAAGTTGAACGCAGTTTACTCAGCTCTCTGTACTCAAGCACTCTTGCCACTATTGGGTGTAGGTTAGCCAAATCCTTCAATACAGCCGCATCTGTTGAGTACCCTGACTTTGTCCTTACCTTTGCAGGTAGTTTAAGCTCTTCAAATAAGACCTTCTGCAATTGCTGCGTAGAACTAACATTAAAGGCATGGCCAGCTAAACCATAGATGTCTTGCTCAATTGCCTTAAGATCAGTAGTTAATTCTCGAGAAAAATCGTTAAGGTAAAGCAGATCAAGCGCCACGCCTGCCTGCTCCATCTTGGACAATACGGCAGTTAGTGGCAACTCCATTTGCCATAAAAGAAAGCGCTGCTCTAAGTCCAAGTTGTGGTTATAATGCCGTGCTAATTCAAGGGCAATTCTTGCATCATCAGCAGCATACGGAGCTACTTTCGACACACTTAACATGTCCATGGTTAATTGCTTACGCCCGGACCCAATCAGTTCAGCAATACGCACCATTTGATGACCCAAAATGCGCTCAGACTGATCCTTAAGACCATGACTATCATCTGGATTAACAATATAGCTAGCCAACATAGGATCAAACACTAGCGGACCAAAACGTATGCCCAGGAGCGACAAAACGTTCATTTCAAACTTAGCATTTTGAGCTATCTTCCCAATATTGCCGTCCTCCAACAATTGCTTAAGCAAGAGTTTTGCCTCATTAGGCTCCAGGCACTCTTCACCAATGTGACGTACAGGAACGTAAGCAGTTTTGACATGCCAATTGTCTTGTTTGGTTTCCAGCGAGCCATCCAACCTTAAGCTGGCACCATTGCTCCAGGCAAAGGCATAGCCAACAATTTCAGTGTTAAGGGAATTAAGTCCTGTAGTTTCAAGATCCACACAAAGAACTGTCTGCCTGGACAGCTCGTCGATGAGCTCATGCAGGTCGGTGGCTGTACGAATTATCCTAGGCTGTGGCGAACCTAAAGTCCTGTCAGGCAAACAACTAAGCTGATAGACTCCCACTTCAGTTGGCTGCACCTCATCCCGCTCTGCTGAGACCCCACCAAATTTCTCAATACACCCCGGCATTAATGCCGGGATTTGACTTATCTGTGGTGGCACTCCTTGATTGAAAGGAGCCAACGCCTGCGGCAGACGTTTCAGAATGCTCTTAAACTCCAGGTCACGCAAAAGGCTCACTAACTCTTCAATATCCGGCAAGGTTAAATGACAGTGTGCGAAGTCAAACTCAATAGGCACATCTAATCTTATGGTGGCAAGATCACGACTGGCAAAGGCACTTGCTTTGCCTTCCACCAATTTTTGTTTGACGGCACCTTTCACCTCATCAATGTGCTCATAAACGCCCTCTATGGAATGAAACTGATTAAGAAGAGGTGCTGCTGTCTTGGGTCCAATACCTTTCACTCCAGGAATATTATCGGAGGCATCACCACATAATCCTTTGTAATCTCTCACCTGCTCAGGCCACACGCCAAGCTTGTTGAACACTTCTTGGCGTCCAAAAGTAATCACGCCATCTCGGCTGGGCATAAGAACCTGGATGTTGTCATCGAGCAACTGAAAAGCATCCTGATCTCCAGTCAATATAAGTACATGCATGCCCTTCGATGTAGCTTGTTTCGCTATGGTACCAATAACGTCATCGGCCTCATAACCTGCCAACTCATAGACAGGAATACCTAAAGTCTCAACGCCTTTCTTAATGATCGGCCATTGCTGGCTTAGCTCATCCGGCATTTCAGCCCTATTTGCCTTGTACTCCGCATACTCCACATGGCGGAAAGTCGGTTCTGCTAGATCAAAACATACCGCAATCATCTCAGGCCTGCACTTCTCCAGCAAATCAAAGAGTGCCTTGAAAAAACCAAATACAGCCCATGTAGGGGTACCGTCAGACTTGCGCATCCCTGAAGTAAAAAGAGCATAAAATGAACGAAAGGCCAAAGCACTTCCGTCCACAAGGACTAACGTTTTAAACTCAGTCATGACAAATTTACCACCGCGTAGGCTCTGTTGGACTTGCGCTAGAAGCAAAGGCAGCACTTCTAGGACGTGGTGGTCCATATACCTGTCCTAGAGCCTCGCTCAACACCCGCCCTTCACACAACTCCGGAGGCTCAATTCCAACAATGGCAGCTATTGTTGGTGCAATGTCAGCGGGGCTACACTTGCTACCATACACTCCTGCGCGTAGACCTGTGCCCACCATTATAAAGGGTACATGCGAGTCGTAGGAGTATGGAGAACCATGGGTGGTGCCATTTGGCTCAGATATAAAAATGTAATTAGGCTTGGTTAGAACAAACAGCTCGCCGCTGCGTCCCCAATAATAGTTCTTCTTCACTGCCTCAACTGTGGGACCACTAGGCAACTGGTTCAGGAAAAACTGTACTGCTGTAAAAACATCGCCTACCCCAGGAACTGATCTTGCAAGCTTGGCCGCCAGTGCTTCTACATCAGGTTGCCGATACTTTTGCTTGTCTATAGCATCTAAATTGAGATACAAGTTGGGAGGCTCAAATGACTCAATCCAACTTTCAGAACCAAGCCTGGAATCCAGTGCAGCATCAAGCAAATTCTGAAAAGCCTTAGGGTCTATACGTCCCGCATCCAGACCCTTCTCTTTCAGGAATTCTGGGATGGGCATTACTCCGTGGTCCGATGTTAATATCAGTAGACATTTGTCAAGGCCCACCTTTTGATCAAGATGTTGGAAAAAGCTAGCTAACGTTTGATCTAGCCGTAACACCAAATCCTCGACCTCCTGAGAATAAGGGCCAAAGGCATGCCCTAAAAAATCGCCTGCTGAAAAGCTCACGGCTAAAAAGTCTGTCTGCTCCTTTTGCCCTAAACTTTCATGTTATATGGCTTCTCGAGCAAAGTCAGCCACCATCTGGTTGGCCCATGGCGTCATAGCAATAACGCTGTAGAAAGCCTCACGCGGTGAGCTAAGCCCACCGGTAATAACATGAGGAAACTGCCGACCATCACCGGGTATTGGTCGCTCCCAAACATAATCGTCACGAGTTGAAGCTGTGTACTGATTCTCTGGGAGGAAACGCTGCCATGGCTTACCAAAGTACTTGTCAGCATAATGTTGATCATTGAATACCTTAACCCAGGTAGACATTTCACGCCCATATTGCGAGGAACTGACAAAGTGTCCTACACGCATGTCCCACCAATATGCCCCGTTAGCTAGCCTCCCAGCTAAAGGCAGTGAGGCTCTGTCCTTTAAACTGACAGTAATAACTTTGCTTCGTCCGTTAGTAGCCAGCCTCATCTGGTCACCAATTGTGGTACCAATTAGAGATCGGGTGCTGCAACCAAGACCATTAGCTCCTACAAGCTGACAAGTTTCATCAGACGTTGACGCTACCTGCTTACCTTTACGGCGATCGAACCAGTCATTGGCCACAACTCCAGTTGCCCAGGGATGAGCACCAGTAGCAATAACCGTGTGTCCACAGGCAGTATGAGTTGTAGCTTGCTGGTATTGGCAGGAAACAAAATTAGCCCCATAATCCATAAGAAAACGGAAACCACCTGAGCCAAATTTATCTTGGTATCGTGATAAATAGTCAAAGTTGAACTGATCAACAACCACTACAACAACCAGCTTAGGACGGTTAAATTGGAGTCCCTGAGCGTAAGCCATACAGGGGACTGCCCCCATGACTACCACACAAGACACCAATAAACACAGTGTGCTTACCATCCATTGAGACAAACTATAAAAAAACAAGTGTCGCCCTCCACTACCTAGCTAACTGAGGTCATTTTAAATTAGCTCTTGTAACGGTATATCTAATCACTTTGTAAAAGTTTTGGCAGACTTTGCAAGTACCACTACAATCAGATATTGCAAATAATGTGGAGAAGTGTATGAGCGAGCGAACAAAACTACTCAAGAAAGCTGTTCTCACGGGTGTCGGAGCATCCACGAACGCAGACAGAGTGCAAAAGGCCTTAAATGAAGCTTTGGAAGACCTCATCAAGGTAGTACAGGACCTCCTGGAGGACCTAGAATCCAAAGGGAAGGTTAAGACAGAGTCACTGCAAAATTTCCTTAGAAGCCTCAAGGACGAAACTCGCCAACGAAAGAGTCAATTTGAGGATAAGGTGTCTGCCACAGTGCAGTCTTCAATGAAAAAAGCAGCCAAAGAAATTGGCTTGGCAACCCAGGAAGAGCTTAAGGACATTATGGAGCGCATAAACACTCTTGAAGAAACCTTAACTCAAGGTGACGATGACGGAAAAAAAAGCCGTTCAACGCGCAGCAGGCGTTCTAGCCCATAGAATAGCTTGTAAGCACCTCGCCCTTAAGGGCGGGGTTTGACCCTGCTAAAGCATGTTTGGGGGCACTGGCGGTACCTGGGAAACATGCTCACCTGTGTTTGGATTAGATAAAGTTGCACCCATCTCCAAGTGTGGCAGCTCTGGAATTGGTGATCGCACCTGAAGCTCACACGCTAGCCCTGGACACGGTACCGGAGCAAGGTATCCTTGCCTGCACCAGTCTCTTTCGTAAGACAATGGGAAGCCTTCCCCATTGTAATCTTGAGGCAAGGCAGCCAAATCTCTTATGAGAACCGACCACCAAACCTTGGTCTTTCGGCCGGTTGTTAGAGCATTGCGTGCATAGTAAACCAAATTACCAACCGTCAAGGGCACATTGGTAAATGGCGATCGCTCAAAAATCTTAACTGCCGGGGTCTTGCTTGCCATTACTGCTTGCGAGTCTAAAATAGCCACAAAAGGACGCATTGGCATTGCTAGCTCATGCCGACTAACAATTTCGCTTAACGACAACCCTTCAACAACCATTGGTTCGTGAGCCTCCTTAAAGACTAGAAACTCTCGAGAAACCCAGGAAGAAGCCTCTATCAGTCTTTCGTCTAAAGCAGCTTCATTAATCTCGTCTTCCGTTGCTGGGTTTATCCTCGGTACAAAGTAAAGTCCTTTTCCTAGGAGGAAACCAGGCTCAGGTGCTTCCACTCGATACAGACCTGTGCCAATCATTTGTTTCATGTTGAAGCAAACAGCAAAAGACTTAGACGCAGCTTTCTCGCCATTAGCTAGCACAATCGAGCACAGAGCCTTTTTCCTAAAATAAAGATGCTGTTTAGCCTCAACAGCCCGCAATTGCTGATTAAGCATCTTAGCTCTGTTGTTAAGGAGCACCACCTCATTGGAGATCGCCTTCAGTGTCTTTCCCTGACCTTTGATTCTGTCCAGTCTCTGGCTTAAGGACCTTAACTCTTCCCGGGACAACAGGCTGTCCTTAGACAATTGTTGCAAAGTTAAATCAGCCCGGTTACTCATTATCCTGGCCATAGCCTGTGATTCAATGCCAGCCAAATTAGTTCTATGCAGAGAGACTAAAAAATCCTTGACCAAACGCTCATCTAGACCATAGCGACTGGGCAGATTGCATTCACCAGCTGCGTTCACATAAAGTGGTAAAGCCGAAGGGGGCAACGCCTGATTGGACCCCCACAAGGCAAAGGCACTGCCCAGTGCAGCACGCCCTAAGCCACCAAACCCAGTCTGATTAAAAATGGCGTATTCCGGTGCACCGGTATCTTTGGCCAGACACGTATTAGCTAAAGGAGTCTGCTCTGGCGGATTGCCGGCTGCTGACTTAGCATTTAACTGAGCCCCATGAACTTGCTCGGCACCCGGTGAAGACCAAACCTGATAAACAAGACTCAAAACGTTTGTTACATTAATTGCTGGACCTAATTGGCGTAGCCAGTGATAAAGTGCAACCGCCACCGCATCTGATAACTGCATTTCACCAAGCTGTTGGTTTGCCACAGGACCAAGACTCATATAGCTAAGCGTCTCGCCACCAATTGCTTGTTGCCAAAATCCAGACTTGTCCGACTTGTTAAACAACAAATCTGCCATTGAGCGTAGCTTCGGTGGTGCTCCGTGTGGAAAACTAATCATAAACACTGACCTATGCTCACATGGAGCAAATCCACCAACCACAGCGCAGCTAACACGCCTTACCGTTGGCTCCGCTTTTCCTGAATGAGACAAATCAGCCTTTTTGTACTCTGCTTCCACAAGCACCGCCGAGGGTGTCACACTAGTGTCAGCACGGACAAACTCTCTAGGACTAATAAGCTTGGCCTTGTCAGCTATCGCAATAAATTGCACAGATTGTGTGCCAGGCACCGGAAGTTGTATATAAGGCTTGTAAAAACCCGACATTGCGTTACTGTCCAGAAAAGCTTTCTCCTCACCGGCAGCCACAGGTATTCCAGAGGAAACATCCTGGGAAATCACTTTACCTAAAGTTATGCGGCAACCAACTAAAACCTCTCTGTCCGAAATCTTATGGGAAGACAAATACTCGTTTACACGTGCGTGTATTACATGAATGGCTGCATCCGAATAATAAAGACTAGGCTGAACAGCTTGATACATCTTAAGCCGCAATGCACCCTCAAGACGGTGCACATCGTCCAAATCTTGGCAAACCAGTTTTAAGATTAGAGGATGCTTAATGTGCTCAGCTATTAGTGCATTAAGCCGCAGGTTAGCATAAATGCTATTAAGCCCAATCACACCTTGATTAAGGACTCCTGAATTAGAACTCCTTGTAGCAGGTAAATTGCACAAGCCAATCTTGCCAAAGCTAGGGCTCACAACGACAGTTCCTTGCAATTCTCTTGCAGCTAATAGCGCAGCCTCATCTACTGGAGAGTCATTTGCCGATCTCACCGTAAATTGATTTACACCCAATATATATAAGCTTATGATTGCACCAAACAAAAGAGAAAGGACTATAAGTTCAAGCAGCGTAAACCACTGCGTGGAAATCTTCTTCATAAAAAGCCCGGCTTTGTAACGCATCAATGTCATCTATAGAAAGCAAC
>JACQVM010000096.1 GCA_016209785.1 Candidatus Melainabacteria bacterium
GCCTTTTAAGCAGTTGATCAAGATGCATTGTAAGCTGTTGACTTACTGGCACCTCACCCATATGGACAATTAGCTCAATCTTTCGATTCCGGGACTGTAAGTTCACTGCTTCTGCTAAACGACAGAAAGCATCACCAACAGTAGAACTAATTCCTTTAGCACCACTGGCATAATCCAAGGACAAAACAATAAGCCTTGCTGTGGACAAAGATTCCACCTGCCCGTGCAAGCTGCCGTTGCAACTACAACCACCTGGATACACACTGCCGGTAACAATGATTTTCTCTTGAGGACAGCCCGCTTCAGTGTGCCATGAAGCACTATGTCGCCCAGGTACAAGCATCAAATCCGCAAACCGGTGATCATGGCGGTTAGTAAATCTAGGCAAGCATGCACTCAATTGCAACACCGGTAAACCCATCATCCGGGAGAAAACGCTGATTGCTCGCGTTGTAGCAGAGGTTTGATCACCGATGACTGTCACACAAAGTCCTTGCTCCTCAGCCAGTAGTCTTATTCCACTATGAAGTAGCTGGTATTTAGGCAAATCCTCTGCTAATTGTCTGAATACCCCTTCAGATACCAGCAATGGCAGTTTCCTGATGCCTGCTAACAACTCAGGAGTTGACAAAGCCTGCGCAGAGGTCAACCAGCCAGGTGCTGTCTGGTCACTCAACGCAAGTAACTCCTCAACGGAAACACAAGCACTCTGCTCGTTGTCCTGCAAACTCTCAAGCCAAGGCGGACTCTTTCGATGAATACCAGCAAGTAAAACCTTGGGCTTCACGGTCAGGCTCCTTTAGCGCTATTTGCAGCCAGACAATCCTTAATAATTAGCTCCAAGGATATATCGGCCTCATACAAGGCTGTAAACTTCCTTACAGAAGCTTCAATGCCTAGAGTTGAACCATGGTCTGCAAACATGTCACCATCACTCAAGCTAAGATCCTCAACGCACTGATTAAGAAATGTTAGGTCCTCATTTCTTGGCAGTTCAAGCATGCTCATAAGATCAAAGACAGGATCAAATGGTTTGACAATGGTGTCTACAAGGAGCTGAAGAAACTCTAGCGCCCGTCCTTGGTACACTAGCCGGCGACATCCATTAAGAAAAATACTCGTTTTATCTCCTAGACAATACTCTAAAAACTTCAGCACGGTTGCCGGACTTGTCAGACCTGGTGTACTAGGCTTAAACACAGTTCCTGGGGTGTTTGTAGCTACTACAAGATAGCCATAGCAATACTCCGGAGGCAGTCTTGGAATAAGGTGCTTTTCTACAAAGCACCAGAAGCGAAACACTGTGTCACTTAAGACCAGCATTTCCTTTGTCTTTTCAATAAAAGGTCCATAGCCCGGTCCAACAATATCTTCGATAAGGAAATTTGAATTGAGAAAGTTGTTAGGGATAATGGCATTAACAGACACATCAATGCTTTCCAAAAATGAACACATTTTCTCGACCGTAATCTCATTTAAGTACAGCTTCTCATCCGCAAGCTTTGTCCTCGTGCCATATTTCACTTCATCCTTGTTAACCAAGTTGAGCAAATCACCTGAGCAACTATCAAAGATCAGTCGTCCACCCTTCCTGCATACACGCTTGAACTCGGCAACTGCCAACTCCCACTGGGGAAGGTGAGTAATGGCATTAATGGACACCACCGTATCAAAGGACTCGTCAGGGAATGGAAGACAACAAGCATCTCCAACAATCCAGTCAATGGATCGACTGCCTGCAGCGGAGGTAGCTACAGTAAGCATATGCGGTGAAATGTCTGTGCCTGTTACCTTATGCCCAGCATCACACAAAGGAATAGCAAATCTTCCTGTGCCGGTACCAACATCTAACACTGATCCACGAGCATGCTCGAGAACATGTTGCACTTCTACCAGGTTTTTTACCTTGATAATCCCTTGGTCTGCATATACGTTCTGATGGTATATTTCTGCAGCTTCTTGTGAAGCCCATATCTCGGCTTTAATTTTCTTGATTCTCTCAGCCCATACGTTCATAGGTTCACCTTATCTTTCTATACAAAGAAAGAGCGCTGCCATCCGGAAGTGGATAACTAGCTGCAAGAGCAAAGGAGTCACTGCTACAAATGTACTTCTCTATGGACTGGTAAGCCTCAACACTGGCTTGATCTCGCAGTTTTGTTCCCTGATCTCCAGATTTGACAAGAAACCAGTCAAAGTAATGTATAGACTTCTGTGAATACTCTACAGAGTCTCCAAGCGGGGTCCACAGGCGAGAAGTTGTCGGTCGGATTGGACTGTGTAGATAATAAGCTACCCGTTCAAGGGTATGAACATTGATTTGAGCTGTATTAGGCATTACATTCAGCCACACTGGCTGTGACCCTTCTGCCTTGTCTATGGTACTAACTATCCAGGTTTGCCCCCAAAGATCCCTCGGCGGAGTTGGACTCAGTGTAGCACCCATGAGCATTAGCGTGCCCACCTTATCAAGAACACCAGGACGGGGCACGGGGTAAGGGCTATAGTTACCCAGCACAAATTGACACAACCCAAGGGCCATTACAGCTCCTGCAATCACTCTTAAAGGAACAAACCGGGACCGCAATAGGCA
>JACQVM010000097.1 GCA_016209785.1 Candidatus Melainabacteria bacterium
ACACAAAGTAGTGGAGAAAGTTGCCCGACGACACTGGCCAAGAGACACTGAGTTTAGGGTTCTTACGGTCGTTGAGCCGGTCACCTTGGAGGAATATGGAAAGGGCAAGTGGGGTGAGGTGATTGCTGAAGTTGTCGAAAGAAGAAAGCATGAAGCCCTTAATCTTTGCGATCAAGCAAGACAAAAGCTGACAGGACACATACCTGATTCCATTGTGCACTATGAAGTAAGGGAAGGAAGCCCCAAGGCGCAGATTGTTGATGCAGCTATTGATTGGTCAGCCGATAAGATTGTTATTGGTGCTCATGGAAAAGGTGTTTGTCCACGGTTTCTTTTAGGTAGCGTTTCCAGGGCTGTAGCAGCACATGCTCCTTGTTCTGTGGAAATCATTAGAGCTAAGTCGGTTGTTCAACCAGCTCTAGGACAAGACAAAGCAGCTACTGAAAAAACTCCAGCTTCAGTCTAAGTTGTCTCAAACAGCAAGGCAGCCGATTACTTGTAAGCTATGCTTACCATATGTGTTGCACAAGTGTTACAAGGATCATATGCTCTTACTAGCATCTCTAAGTTTGCTTGCAGTGTTGCAGGTTCAGCAGCTTGGGACTGGCTTACAATTTCACGAATGTCAAGCTCTATACGAAAGGTGTTTTGTGCTGATGGCGTAATCATGTCGGCTGCTACGATATGCCCTTGGTCATCCAGTACATAGAAGTGATACAAAGTGCCACGTGGGCATTCAACTGCACCTGCAGCTTGGCCTGCACGTATGGAAGGTCTTATTTTGTCATCCCGCTTCACGGAAACCCCGCCCTTAAGGGCGGGGTCTTTCAGACCTGTTTGGCCGGGGTGCAAGCCCCCGCCAAATTCCTCAATACACCCCGGCATTAATGCCGGGGTGTGACTATGAGAACCAGGGAGTTTGGTGAGCAATGAGTCGATAATTGTCTCAGCTTGCTCAATTGCTTCCACAATTTCAATAGCTTGCGCAAGGTTGTTCCACAAGCTGTTGCTATCTCCTTCATAAAGTGCGCTTGCGGTATATACAGCCCGAGCATTTCTCCCTAGGCGCTGGCCAAAGAGCATAAGCCTTGCCATGGCTCCAACCATAAGAGGCTTGCTACGTGCGGCAGAGCGCTTAGCATGGCTGTAGGGGACAGCCACTTCCCCCAGGTATTGCCTGTAATTCTCGATGCTGTCTTCCCAGCCATCTGTGGATTGTATTGTGTCGCCAAAGAAACCATATTTGGTGTCGTATGGCTTGAGCGCTAGAAATACTGGACTAGTTGTGCGAGCAACAGGTGGCCTAAAGCCAAGCAACATGTCGCAAGTTTGCAAGGCTAGATCTTTAGCTTTGCTCACCTCATGACGCAAGGGCTCGAGCTCTTCGCTTGATGGATACTTTGTCAAGCCACCAACATGCAGATTAACCGGGTGAAATGGCCTGCCACCAATAATAGTTTGAATTGATGCACCAAGATTGCGCAACTGAGTCCATACCTCAAACTCGGCTGTGTGCTTGGTGGCAAACTCTAACAGATCACCTACTTTTAAATAGTCAGGCAGAGCTAGGGCATAAATGTGTGTAGCATGCGATTCTATAATCATGCCCAAGTGCATTAGTTCTCTTAAAAGACTTGTTAGGTCCGTTGGCGTAAACTCTAAAATTTTCTCCAAAGCAAATGTGGCTGCCAGGACATGTCCTGTGGAACATATAGCACATACACGAGATGTTATATGGGGGATTTCCTCACAGTGGTGTCCTACAACAATACGCTCAAAAAATCTAGTTCCTTCAAACACATCCAAAGTAACGTTAGTTACCTTGCCACCAGCAATGTCGACATGGACAGCCGAGTGTCCTTCTACTCGGCATATTTCTGGAATATGAATGCTTTTGCGTTCTTGTTCTGTCATTATCCTTATACCTTAGCCCACGCACTACTAGCCTGGGACAGAAGCTCGTCGGGAATGCCAAAGGCAGCAAGCCGACCCAGAATCTCCTTCGTTTGATACCCCTTTTCGCTTAAAATTGTTGCCATTGCCTCCATTTGTGGTGCCTCACAAGGTCCCCAGCAACCATAACAGGCAGCACCAAAACTAGGACACAGTGCTCCACACCCAGCAGCAGTTATAGGACCAAGGCAGGGAAGATTTTTCTCAATAAGCACGCAGCAGTTTTCCTTAAGCTTACATTCAAGACACACACACTTATGTGTTATATAGGGCAAATGATCCTTAAGTAAGCTGGCCATCACCGAAAGAAGCTGAGTTGCATTAATAGGGCAGCCTGACAGTTTGACATCCACCCGGACATGGCTATCTAGGGGTTGCGAGGGGAGTGCTTCAATAGGGGAACCTTCCCCATAAATGGCAGCCACCATTTGTTCTGGTGACCAGATACGGCAGGCTGACTTTTGTACACAGCCCCAGACCGCACAGTTTCCTACAGCTACCAGCCAGCGAGCGCTAGAGCGAATTGCTCTTAATTTCTCCAAGTCATGTGGTTGACTAACGCTCCCTTCTACAAGAGCAATGTCCACTGGTCGCATTTCGTTTTTGCTTTGGGCAAACGGAAAGCTGACTACCTGAACAAATGGCAGTATTTTGTCAAGGTTTTCAAGGATGACAAGCAGCTCACCAGCACAGCCAGTTAGGCTGTGAATAGCTATACAGGGAAGTGATTGCCGACTATGATCCATAATTACATGCTAAGCACACTCGATAGCTTCCGGCAAAAAGAGCAAGTCAGCCAAGGAAAATACAGGTCCATCCTTACATGTAAATTGCCCTCCTACAAAACAATGTCCACATTTGCCTATGCCACACTTCATATGACGTTCTAGCGAGAGCCAGATGTTGGTATCTGATATGCCTTTGGCCTTTAGTTCTTGTACCACATACTTGTACATCACCGGAGGACCACATATGGCAGCTTGAAAGTTTGCTGTGATTGGAGCTAGCTGGATCATGTCAGTGACCCGTCCCAGTTGGAATGATACTGTAGGCAGCTCAGGACCGACTACATCTTCAGCAGCTATGTAAACATCAATATCTCGGCGCCTAAGCAGAATCTTAAACTCAGCTCTAAATAAAAGATCAATTGAGTGCCTCATTCCGTAGATCAAGATAAGTTCACCAAAGTTGTCGCGATGGTCCAAAATATACTGCCAGAGTGATCTGATAGGTGCAACACCTAGTCCGCCAGCAATAAGAACAAGATTTTGTCCTCGGTAGGCTGACAGCGGAAATCCTGTTCCGTAAGGTCCTCTTAATCCAACCCACTCTCCCTCGCTCATTTGAAATAGTGCATTAGTGACTCTGCCAGCGCGACGTACACACAGCTCTATACTGCTTCCCACACGGCCAGAACATACTGAAATTGGAGCTTCTCCGACACCAGGTATCCAGAGCTCAACAAACTGTCCAGGCTGACAATTAGAGAGACCATCAGGTTGTTCTAACTGTACTTCAAACAAAAAATTATCCTGTGCTAAAGGGACAATTGACCGAATAATACCTTTGGCTGGCAGCAAGGGATTGCTAATGCCTGTCATTGTTTCTTACTCCTAAGCTGTCCTGCAATTTCAGCACCACAGCTACTATGTCATCAATTTCTGCTGGGCAGGACACGGTGCACCGTCCACAGCCAACACAAGTGGGCAACCCATAAGGATCATCAAAACCGTGCAACTTATGGCGATACCAAAACTTAAGCCTATCGACAGGACCCATACGAAAGTTATAGCCTCCTGCAATTTGGGCAAAGCAACTAAACTGGCAGCTATCCCACTCTCGTGTTCGATATCCAGATGTGCCGGAAAGACTAGGTGTGTCAACTAAATCAAAGCAATAACAAGTCGGACAAACAAATGTGCAGTTACCGCAAGAAAGGCAACGTTTGCCGAGTTCTTCCCATATTGGGTTGGACCATTCCATGTCAACAATGGCAGAAAGATTGTCCCGCTTAAAGCCAATTTGAAATGCTTCTTGCCTACCCACCCAAAATTCTTTAAATTGGCTTTGTTGTTCTGGAAATACAGGCTGCATAATTTTGCTCTGACCGTCAACTAGCTTATAGCCTTGTGGAGTCCTTATCTGTACAAAAAAGTACTCACCTAACTCGGTCAGAAACATGTCATAGCCTCTTTCTGGTGAGTCTGTGCCCATAGAGTGGCAAAAACAATGCTTATCGGGCATACAAGAAAGCCCAATGACTAAAGTCACTTGTCGTCTGGCATGATAGTGATTATCTGCAGGAGTTGCTGAAAAGATTGTATCCATAACGGATAATCCAGCTAAATCACATGGATGAACCCCAAACAATATAAGCGGTTTGGCGTAACTGTCACAATCTTGAATGCCACCATCATTGTAGGAAATCAGCTTTTCTTGAGGACTAAAAAAGTGTTTCTTGGGTGGCAATATGGTGCGCAGAGCATCAAA
>JACQVM010000098.1 GCA_016209785.1 Candidatus Melainabacteria bacterium
GCCCACAGCTTATCTCCCATAGAGCCGGCAAATTCACCCGAGTAAAGAACAATCCCAACAAACAGCCTATCCCGTGCGATATTTTCCTTAAACCATCGAAGATGTTTAAAGTGGCTGTTATTGATAGCCGAACCCGCCTTGACCTCTATACCTAGCAAATTGCCATCTTCCCGCTCAATCAGGAAATCAATTTCCCGCTGTTCACGGTCACGGTAGTGATACAGCGTATGTTCTACATCGCACGCATCAATTTGTGCCGCTAGTTCATTAAACACAAGGGTTTCAATAAGCTTGCCAGTACGGTCCGAGTCAAGTGCCACCTTATCTCTCTGCCACCCAAGAACTGAGGCCATCAGTCCGCAATCCGTCATGAAAAGCTTTGGCTGCTTACCGACACGTTCATAGTCAGTTTGTATCCATGGACTGACACGTTCTACTATGTACAGTGCTTCAAGTGCATTTATATAGGATTCTACAGTAGGACGGCGTATGGAGAGCCCTGCGCCGATGGCAGAAATATCCATGTACTTACTGGACCAGGCAGCAAGCACCTTTACTAGCTCCTGCATTGCATCCTGGCGTTGTATCCTAGCAATATCTTCCAGATCACGCTCAATTAGGGCATTCACATAATCCTGATGCCATTGTTTTCGCTCACGCTCATTTAACTTGATTGCTTCAGGGAAGCCCCCTCGAAGCGACATTTCCAGGACAGCATCACGATCATAAACCGGGACACTCTTTTTGTTTGGAAAAGCAAGGCTGAGGGCTCTTTCCAAGAAGGTTGGTTTTACTCCCAGTAATTCTCCTTGGCAAAGCGGACGCAATCGCAGCTTTCGGATACGCCCTGCAAGTGACTCCTTCACACCAGGAAGTAATTTGATATTAGCAGAACCAGTAAGTAAGTATTGTCCTGGGCGGGTATCATCATCAACTACCCTCTTTATGGCAGATAGCAATGCTGGAACACGTTGTACCTCATCAATAATAAGAGTCTTATTGCCATGTTTGACAAAGCCATGGGGGTCATTCTCGGCAAACTCTCTCGACGCCAAATCGTCCAGAGTCCGATAGTCTATGTCTTTTGAAACCAACTGCTTAGCTAAAGTTGTTTTTCCACATTGTCTTGGACCACTCAACAGCAGGACACGCCTTGTCTGCATTGCTTGAACAATGATTTGCTTTTGCCACCGTGGATAGAAGGCTGCCAAAAATGTCTCACCTTACCAAGCGTAGACGATGTTTTGCCGCGATTTTATAAATCATATACCCGCGATTTTATAAACACAACCTTCGCGGTTTTATAGACAAAGTACAGCCGGAAGTAAGACAACTAAGATTTATCAGTTTCATCCTTGAAACAACCAAAGAATCAGGGCTCGGGCAGACAAGTAATTTGTTGGGTTTACGATACTGTCTTACGTTTTCTTTTCTGAGACCTCGCCTCTGCCTGAGTATTGGAATGTGGTTACTTTACCGCTAGCCTGTTGGACAGTCATCTCACCTCCACCCAGCCTGCTAGGTTGGATGCCAGTAATAGTTGCACCGACATGCTTTTGCTCTAGTTGTTCGTTAAGCATACGTATGCACACCTGAGCCTGTTCCTCCTTACCTTCTCTATGTAGTTGGAAAAGATGCGTCATCATGTGTTTCATTACTGGCCCTTTTAATTTGCCCCCGGTGTCACTAGGCTGAATTTGCTCCCCTATCTGCCTGGCAAAATCAGCTTCAGCTCTCCGGGCAGCAATGTCCAGACCACTTTCTGCCCTCGATGATGGTGTACCTTCATCAGAAGATTCTGCTGGCTTGATTGACTGCTGTCTTTCAGGTGCATCTTCACTTGCGGAGCGAGCTGACTTTTCACCGTGCATATGAGGCTCTAATTTCCCGGTTTTAGGATCATATCTAACCTCAACATTTGATTCTGGAAATTCATGTTTAAGAAATTTGTTTACTTCGTCCTTCCATTCTTTCATTTGCCCCGGAGACAGGCCAGCTTGACTTTTGGCTTGGTCTTGAATCTTACTTTCTAGTTCTTGCCATATCAGCACATCGCGCTCTGGGGATGGAAACTGTTTGTAACCATCAAGGGAAGCATAAGTATTTGCAAGATTATCTTGTGTAGCCTTCTCAGCGTCCGTAGGCTGGGGGTTCTCTCGAGCCTGGTCAGCCATGCCACTAACAACAATATCATTTCTCCATACCTGCATTTTGGTGTATATGCTGTTATCTGGCATTTCTGTCTTAGGTATTTTAACGGTACCGCTGTCGGCAATAGTAGGTTCCTGAAGCATAGCCTGAATGTCAGGATTAGCAGATGGGTCGCCAGCACTGATGAAGTCGGCAGTATTACAAGTCTGAAAGCCCTGCAAAACATCAAATTGCAATCCCTTTGGATCTGCCTCTGGTCCTGTTACAGCCTTGTCGCCTGGTTTACCACTATCTCTATCTCCCATTTTTCCTCCTATCCTGAGCAAAGCTAACCCAAAAACACTTTGCCAAAGCCTCTTTAGCCCCCAGGTGTCTCAAACAACAAACTTTATATACCCGGCCTGCAAACCACACTATCATTAAACTGTTGGTTTAACCTATGCCCTGTTAACTGCTTATCCCAGAGACCAAATTACACCATGCTGGAAACAACCATCTTATTATTAATAGGCATAGCAGCTTGCGCCCTTACGTTAGTGGCCTCAGCTAACTGGCAAGGTGACCGTTATTTATGTGATACCTGTCGCTTCAATGCTCCCGAGCTTTGCCTTAAAAAGGAGCGACCAAAAGCCTGGCAATGCTACGCCTTTAGAACTAAGAGCTAATTTTAGCCTATACCAATTAAGATGCCACCTAGAGTAAAGATAAGAACCTCCAACAACTAAACCAGGCCCCTTCGCCGGTTCACCCACCGGTCCCAAAGGGGCCTGCTCCTCTTTGCAAATCGTGTCACGAAAGTTCAACCGATCAACCTTCCGACGCGCTCTATCGTGATGATGCTCTTTCGGGGTCCAACACTTGCTGGTAGCCCGCTTGTTTCTTAAGAGCTATCGAACTGGGTCGATCCAACAATTATTTTAGCTAATCAAAACCAACCTGCCCAGTTAATTTGTGCAATTCTTAATAGATGTAAAGAAGATCTGTGGTTAGCCTTAATCTCCCAGGAAAACACTTAAGAAACCACCGGTCTAGCACCTACCATGTCCTTCTGTAATATTGCAAGAAATAACTTCACCAGGCGTGGATCCCACTCCTTGCTCGAACCTTCCTGCAAGAGTCGCACTGCCTCTTGATGGCTTAAGGCCTCGCGGTATGGCCTGTCACTTGTCATAGCAATGTAAGCATCCACCAGAGCAATAATGCGTGACTCAAGTGGAATTTCTTCTCCTTTAATGCCCTTAGGATAGCCACTTCCATCCCAGTGTTCATGATAGGACTCAACAACTGTAGCTACCCGATGGAGTTGCTTAGCAGGTTCTAAAATCTTAGCCCCAATGACAGGGCTTTGCTCAATTACCTTGCGCTCCTCATCGGTCAGTGGCCCTTTCTTTTGCAAAATTTCCTCAGGAAGTGCAATCTTGCCTAAATTGTTTAACACAGCAGCAAGGGAAATAATTGCTACATGCTCTTTTGAAAGATGCAGCGCCTGCGCTAATTTGCTGGCATAATCTGCAGCCTTGGGAGAACGGTCTTTGTTGTACGCATCTCTGGCTTCTATAAACTTTACTATGGTGCCCATGATTCCTAAAATGCCATGCTCAGCGATAATCTTAGGATCAATAGGCATCTCTTCAGCTCTTTTAGCAATAGTGTGTTTTTGAACTTCTAAAGCCTCTTCGCCTCGTTGGTTTAAACTTGGCATAAGATCTTCCGACACAGAGCAGACACGGTTACGCCCACGATGCTTAGCTAAATAAAGCGCTTGGTCAGCCAACTCGGTAAGTTTGTCCCGATCGTCCGCATCAAGTGGGAAAGTAGCAACTCCCACGGAAGCAGTGACAGTGCCAACACCCTCAACCGTCTGAGCTCTAATCTCAACACAAATGCGTTCTGCAGCTATGCGTGCCTCCTTGACGTCAGTAACAGGCAGCAAAATGACAAACTCCTCGCCACCATAACGAGCTGCAGTATCAACATCACGGGTGGTGCGCTTTAGAACCTGCGCAATGTGCTTAATTGCAACATCACCAAACTGATGCCCAAGGCTGTCGTTTATCTTCTTCAGGAAATCGAGGTCAACAATAATGTAAGAAAAAGGATGTCCAAATCGTTGAAAACGATCTATTTCCTTCGATAGCTGCTCGGCAAAAAAGCGTCGATTGAAAAGTCCTGTCATAGGATCAGTGACTGCCTGACGCTGAACCTGGGCAAAAAGCTCTGCATGCGATATAGCCCCAGCCACTCGGTCAGCCAATTCTACTACCATTTTGAGATCTTTCTCAGACAAAGGTAGATACTTGTCACTTGATACCAGAGCCAGTGCCCCCCTAAATTCCTGCGCATGCACCAACGGAACTAAGGTTGCAGATCTAATCCCCTGTGGTACCAATTGACTTTCTTGCCTTAGTTTCTCAACAATTTCATTTGCAGCTAGAAAAATGGGTTGGCCCCATTTAAGTTGCTCCAATATAGACAAGAAAAGCTTGTGCGCAAAACTTTGTTCTGTACTTGCGTCAACATTTGCTGACTTACCTGCGGCAGTCCTTAACTTGATAAAATCCCCAACCTGATTGTCGTAAAGCGCAAGGGCACACACTGTAAGCCCAAGATGTTCCTGAAGGGACTCAACCATGGTCACTGCTGGCGTTTCCATAATCTGGTCAACTTCTTTCAGCGCCTCACGGATGGCACTGGTTACACGATTAATCAATGCTTCACGTGCATTGTCGGCTCTGACTTGTGCAATGGCTTGATCTGCCCGAACAATGTTTGCTAGTTGACCAGCAATGGTAAGGGCTAAATCACGATCATGAGGACCAAGTTGTGCACAACTGACGGGACGTTCCCACAGCCCTACAACCCCGAGTCGCTCGCTCTCAGACATAAGAGGCACAACCAAGGCTGTATCATGCCCAAAAAAAGCATCTCCTTTGCGAGTGTACTCAACATTAATTACTTTAGCGCGCCCTGACTCATACACAGCCACAAAAGGATTCTCCTTTTCCGACAGATGATGAGGCACATGGTGTCCATCAGCCATTTGTGGCACTAACAGTCCATTGTCATTGTTGTAAAGATAAATTTGTGAATGCACAAAGCCTAAATGACTGGACACAAGCTCTACTGACCGAACAAGCATGTCACGGCTTTTTTCTCCTTTTGATTCACGAAACAAATTAGCAATCTCATTGATAAGCTTCATCTCTTCTGCATCAGTAAGAATTTTTGACTGGTCAAAAGTTTGCTGAACCACCACTGAAAGCATGTTTGAGACATGCTGTAGCACAGCGCCATCCTCTTCACTCCAGTTTCTGGGCTTCCCACACTGCTGCAGCTCCAGAAAACCAGAAAACACTCCGCGACACCTAAGCTGAGCTACTAGTCGTGCCCTTACATCACCCAGTTCAATTAAGGAAGCCATGGTAGGCGATATCTTGTGAAGATTAGTGTCATGGAAAGTATCTGGAATGCCGATTACCCCAGCACCAGACTCATCAGGAAACAAGGACAAAAACTGCAGCACTATAGCAGTGGACTCCTGTGAGCCTAACTGATTTCCTACAAAGCATGTGTGTCCGGTCCTGGAGTATTCATTAGTAACAGCCAGTTGGTCACCTACAACCTGCCAGATAAGCCCACGGTCTATAGCTCCTACTTGTGTTAGGCGCGCAATTGCTAACTGCAGAATAGCTGTAAGATCTTTTGAGTGTCTTAATTGCCCAATTATCTCCGTAATAATCTCTTGCGCAGCATGCGGAATAACAGGCACGACAGTCACTGAGGGCGTTTGTTCTAATGTTGTCCGCCTAGCTGACGCCCTTGTAAGACCCTCTCGTTGAGCTTCCGCAGCCAATTGACTAGCTCCTTGTGCGTGGCTAGCCCCACCTGGAGCAGTGTATGCAGGCTCCGGAGATTTAACGACAGGCGCCTCAGACACAGTCTTATCTGGTGCTGAAGTCAACATGGCTGGCTGAATAAACCCTACCTCAGCAGATCCTCCCGATTGAACAGATGATTTGTCCGGCGTAACAAGCCCGGCAAGCAAAGGTGCTTGAAGAACTTGTATTTCTTGGGTTCTCACCTTCACCACCGGCCAAGCAGCACGGCAGAGCTTGGCCAACTGAGGCAAAGTTACAGCTTGTCCTAAATTATTGCGTGCATCCTCAAGCAGATTGCTCTCAGGAAGATTGATAAACTGCCACAAGGGAAACATTTTGTTAAATGCTTGACGCACAATAGTTGCATCAAGTGAGCCTGCACATTGAAATGCCGAACCGGCAGAAACATCGGCCGTCTGCTGCCCATAAACAACCATACTAAGCCCGTTGCTTTCCACAAGCAAACACCACTCGTCTGAAGAGTTAGATTTCTTTTCAGAAAATTCGCAAAAACAAAAGGCATCACGCTTAAGTTCCCGCAAGCGCTGACCGGTGGGCAAGAATCGCTGAGCATCGTGGCTTGACCAATAGACCATAAGAGGCGACAACTTCTCATCAAGAATTATTTGCTCAACTTTACGCACATACTCAAGACATGCTGGGAGCGACAGGTTGCTAAGAGGTAATGCGCCTGGACCAGCCTGCTGCAATAACATCATTTGAAGCTGTGAGCGGCCTTTATCCACTTGTCTTACCTTGCCCTAAATCTAATAGTAATGTTTCTCAAGCTCTATTCCTCACAATACCCTCTCCTGAAATGACTTAATCTTGTTTCCCTTTGTTGCCTAGAATAGACTCCTTGACTCCGACAACACTTGTGCAAGACTCCCTAGCCTGGTAGAAAAGAGATTGCCCGATATGATGTTTGTAAATCGTAAACCCATGAAAGCCAAAGCAAAAAATGAATAACGAGGTCTACCAAAAGAATATTGAGTTCTGGCAGCGGGCATGGAACATGGTAAAGACCCCGTACACTCATATGCCAGACCTCCCTTATCTTGCCAGTATTCCCGGTGGACTGCACAAAGCCGGTGCTAGACGTGTACTAGATTTAGGTTGTGGCAGCGGCTGGCTTGCAATTTTCTTGAGCCACGCTGGTTTTTTCGTAACCGGGATAGATTTGTCCTCACATGCCATTGAACTAGGGCGTAGCTGGGCAGACAAAGAGGGACTAGAGATTGAATTTGACTGTGGGGATGTTACCAATCTGCCTTACCCACCTGGCTCTTTTGATGCTGTGGTGGCTAATTCGATCTTTGAACACCTTACACACTCGCTCGCCTCAGCTACTTTATCTCAGCTAAAAACCATACTTGTACCTGGCGGAACTTTCTTTGGTTGCTTTGACAAAGTTGGTGGAGGACCAGGACAATATTACGAGCTGCCCGATAAAACTCACGTGTACACGGATAAAGGGCGAGCTGGCATGTTACTGCGTTGTTTTAGTGACAATGAATTGAGAAGCTTGTTTGCTGGCTGGACCATACAGTCCCTCCAAACCATAGAAACAGGCAGCCGGCTGTTGTGGGCCAATAATTAATCAACCACATTTAAGC
>JACQVM010000111.1 GCA_016209785.1 Candidatus Melainabacteria bacterium
GACCTTGGTTGTTGTAGCATCAGCATTGCTCACAACCTTAAGATTTGGTTTTAAGAGCCAATCGCTCATTCGTCTAAGCCAATTCTTTTTTCTAGGCTCTGGATTCTTGCTTATGGAAACAAGGGCCATGTTGGCAATCTCAGTGTTGTTTGGCTCCACCTGGATTGTAAATTCAATTGTCATTTCTATTGTGCTCCTCATGGCCTTGATAGCTAATTGGGCTGTTATGAAACTCAAGTGTTTTACACAAGCCCAAGGTTACTGGGGACTGCTGGCAGGGTTATGCCTACTTTATGTCTTACCTTTATCTGAATTAAGCGGGTGGTCTATGCCAATGAAAGCTTTAGGCAGCACAGTTGTCTTAGGGCTCCCATTTTTCTTTGCAGGCATAGTTTTTTCAAGGGCCTTTGCCAGGGTTGCCGAGCCAGGACGTGCTCTTGGAATCAACATTCTAGGAGCCATGCTTGGAGGTTGCCTAGAGTACCTTTCCCTGGTTACAGGTACAGGTGGATTGACCATCTTGGCTGGCGCCGTGTATGTACTGTCCTGGCTTTGCCTAAGATACCAGCACACCCAAAGTACTTGAGCCGGGCAGCAAACTGTGACTAGGTGCCAGTCTGCCAAGATCCGAGGTACTTAAGCATCTCCGGGGTAAGCTTGTCAATGTTTATCCCCATAGAACTAAGCTTTAACGAAGCAATTGTTTCATCAACCGATTCAGGTAAAAGATGCAGCCCTGGTTTTAAAGTTTGCTTATTTTGTACCAAATACTCCAGTGCTAACGCTTGGTTAGCAAAGCTCATATCCATGACCGATGCCGGATGCCCCTCTGCACAAGACAAATTGACTAACCGTCCTTCAGCTAGAACATAAACACGGTTGCCATTGGGCAGCGTGTACTCCTCCATATATGGGCGAACTTTGATCTTGAGCTTAGCTAGCTTTTCCAATGCCACCAAATTAAGCTCAAGATCAAAGTGTCCAGAATTGCACACAATGGCACCATCTTTCATCTTGGCAAAATGGCTGGAGTCAATAACATGCCGATTACCTGTAACTGTAATAAAAACATCGCCAATAGCAGAAGCCTCAGCAATGGGCATTACACGAAAGCCGTCCATTACCGCTTCCACCGCCCGAACTGGATCAACTTCAGTGACAATAATGTTTGCTCCCAACCCACGGCCACGCATGGCACAACCTTTACCACACCACCCATACCCCACTATGACAAGCGTACGGCCAGCCAAAAGTCTATTGGTAGCCCGAATTATGCCATCAAGGGTAGACTGCCCGGTGCCATAACGGTTGTCAAAAAGATGCTTTGTCTTCGCATTGTTGACAGCAATGGCTGGAAACGTCAATTTTCCATCACGTTCCATGGCCTTTAGCCTATTGACACCAGTTGTAGTTTCTTCAGTTGTACCTATGATGTCCTGGACTTGTCCAGGGCGTTCTTGCACCAAACTAACAACCAAATCTGAGCCATCATCTATGATGAGGTTAGGTTTGTGATCAAGTGCCTTTTGTATGTGAGCATGATAAGTAGGTATGTCCTCTCCCTTAATGGCATAAACAGAGATATCATGCTGGGTCACAAGGGCTGCAGCTACATCATCCTGGGTCGACAGTGGGTTTGAAGCAATCAGCACGCAATCCGCACCGCCGGAAGCCAAAGTCAAGGCAAGATTGGCTGTCTCACTGGTAACATGCGCACAGGCAGAAACTCTTAACCCCTTTAAAGGCTTCTCTTGAGCAAATCGCTGGCGAATAAGTTTAAGGACTGGCATATCTGCTTCAGCCCACTCAAGCCTCTTTTGACCCTCGGCAGCTAACTTAGGATCCTTAATTTCAGACATTGTTAAAACCTTGTTGCTCACCACACAACCCCTCAAGAAGTAAAGTCACTAAAAGTAACTGCCATGTTACCACCATTAGTTGACGGTCAGGGCAGCCAGCTTTTGCTTAGCACAAGCAAGCTTAATCTTAAAAAAACGCAGCAAAAGGTTAATGTGGATAATTTTTAGGTTTCCAAGGGAAAGTAGTTGTCGGCAGCCATTTGGTGAGGCGGGCAACTATGCGACAGCCCAGCGTCAAATCCCAGCCCATAAGGGCGGGGTGTTTACAAGGAATGCGGCAGGGGCTTGAACCCCTGCCACATCTACCGCTGAAATACCCCGGCGTTAACGCCGGGGTTTCCTCAAGGATAGCAATAGCAGCAGCATGGCTTGCAACCGTAGTTTTTATGGTAACAAGCCCCTGCCAAGCTACCGTGTTGAGAGGTTACGTTTGCCAATATGGCTCTGCAGCCAGGCAGGACAGCTTTCTTAACTCAAGGTCCTTTGCACCAACCTATGAAGGAACCTGGCAGTGCGTCAGCACCGTAACCGATTCAGCAGTTGCTTCAGTTAAAGCAGGGCAGAACATTATTTGCCAAGTATCCTTTGTAAGAAATGCCGCAGGGGCAATTGTTGCGAAATGGAGCCAGCCAGGCTGGACAGAGACACAAGCAACTGCATTCAGTTGGAGTTCAACTGACGCTCAGTTAGACCGCACCAATTACTACTACATTCAAGGAATGAGCGGAGCCTGGGCTGCACGATCTAGAGATTATTTTACTCAGGTAAGTAATAATCAGATGGTTGCCCAAAGCTATGTAGACCAATATATAGATGGCCACTACTTAGGCCGCTATCGCACCAAATCAACACTAATGAGACTGCCGCCTGCCGAGGACTTGGCACTTCAAGAGTGAAACCCCAGCCCTTAAGGGCTGGGTGCTTACAAGGTTTTCTCTAGGTTTGCAGGACCACTGTACCGTGAACCTTTACCTGCTAGCACAAGGTACCACAGGCTTAGCTTGAACCCTCATCTGAGCAAATACATTTTTCCCCCGGAACACCGCTGTCCTGCCTAAGTCTCGTTCTATACGTAGAAGCTGGTTATACTTGGCTGTCCGCTCGGATCGGCAAGGCGCACCAGTTTTAATCTGCCCAACTCCGGTCGCAACAGCAAGATCTGCAATGGTGAAGTCTTCTGTTTCCCCTGAACGGTGGCTCATAACACAAGCATAGCCATTTTCTCTGGAAACATTTATAGCGTCGAGGGTTTCAGTTAAGGTACCAATCTGGTTGGGTTTAATGAGGACAGCATTGGCTACACCAAGTTCAATACCACGCATGATCCTCGTGGTGTTGGTAACAAACACATCATCACCAACCAGTTGAACCCGTGAACCCAAGCGCTCGGTGAGCAGCTTCCATCCTTCCCAATCTTCCTCAGCTAAGCCATCCTCGATGCTCACTATAGGGTACTTGTTGACTAACTTCTGATAATACTCAACCATTTCTTCTCTGGTCAGCGAGCGCTTTTCTGTCTTCAGATTATACTTGCCACCACTGTAAAACTCACTGGCAGCAGGATCAAGAGCCAAGGCTAGATCTTCTGCTGCCTTAAAACCAGCAGCTTCAATAGCTTCCAATATTAACTCGATAGCCATCTCGTTTCTCTTGAGAGCTGGGGCAAAACCACCTTCATCACCAACACCGGTGCCGAGCCCCTTTTTGTGAAGAACAGCCTTAAGAACCTGGTAAGTCTCAGCACACCACCGGAGCGACTCCGCAAAGTTTGGTGCCCCCACAGGCACAATCATAAATTCTTGCAAGTCCACCCCGTCTTCAGCATGCTTGCCACCATTTAAAATGTTCATCATGGGCACAGGCAACACGCACGCAGACACACCACCAATATAACGGAACAACGGCATTCCCAGGGAGTTGGCTGCAGCTTTAGCAACAGCCAGGCTAACTCCCAGGGTTGCATTTGCCCCTAAGTGCCCTTTGTTATCAGACCCATCCAGCCTTTCTAATTCACGATCAATAAGCGTTTGCTCGAGAGCATTTGCTCCTAAAAGCGCCTTGCCAATAACTTCATTGACGTTGGTGACAGCAGTAAGTACACCCTTACCTTGGTAACGCTTAGCGTCCTTGTCACGCAGTTCCACAGCCTCAAAAGTACCTGTAGAAGCACCAGATGGTACTGCTGCACGTCCTGCTGCCCCATTGGAAAGTACAACCGTAACTTCGACAGTTGGATTCCCTCGCGAATCAAGGATTTCCATTGCAGATATCTCTTCAATATGCGTCATTAGGTTTAATCTCCTGTTTAGAAGCTACCCAAGGCCTATATCCAACTCCTACGGCAGTTACCTTGCAACCTGCTTGTTGCTGAATAAGGTTCAAGTATAATCCTTTTGATAGAGTTGTTGTTTTGTCGCACAATTCAAATTCGTTAGAAAGAAATCTGGTGTCATGCACAGTTATATAGAACCTAGAAGTGGCGGTCTTTATGGGCAAATCCTATGGCGGGAGTTACGAGGCCATTCAGGAGTACTTCCAGCAGAAATATTGCCGATTTTGCGATCACCCCTTTACTTCAGAAGGCATAGAGCTTTTAAGAGAAGAGCCTGGTGTTTTAGTTGTTCGCGTTAGTTGTTCTTCCTGCGGACGTCCGTTGGGTATAGCCATTGTAGGCACGCAGGCCTCACCGGCAACACAACAAATCAATTATTACCCTCCCGACTGGACAAAACGCGACCGGGAAAGGTTGTCGAATCAGCCTGCCATTACCTACGATGATGTGTTGTCCGTTCATCAGTTTCTAACCAACATTGGCGCAGATTGGTCTCACCATGTTCCTAAATTAGGACGATCCCGCAGTACATAAACGGTATATAGCGAGGCAACAGCGACGTAAAGGCGGTGGCCACCGTCTTTACGCCTCGGCGAAGGAGGCGAATAAGCCTCCGGAGCATTCAAATAGATGCGGAGTCGCATCAAATGCGACGGAGCAGCCGGCAAAGCCGGCAAGGGACGCAGCCGACAGAGATTGAGTAACAAATTACAGCGAGGCGAGAGCTGCGGTGAGCCGGTCGAAGCCGAGCGTGTTTACGTCCGGAGGAGGCAAGGGACGAAGCCGACGGAGGACTTAAATAGGACAGACAAATCTGGCAAACTATAAGCATGCTGGGTAATGAAGTACCTATTCTTCCATCACCCGTTAAGTCCAAGCAGCTTGTGGGGGTAACTTGGGCATTCCCTAACACCTATGAAGTAGGAATGTCTAGCTTAGGCTACCAACTGGTGTGGTGGCTTCTTAATACGGATAGACAAACAAAAGTCTGCCGAGTCTTTACCAATTACCAGCAACCAGACTGGCAGGCAAGCGAGCTAATAGGATTTACTTTATCCTGGGAGCTAGATTACATAAATGTCTTAAAGCTGTTGCAAAAGGCCGGGGTAAACGAACTTGCTTGCAATCGTAAGACAGACGAACCACTTGTCTTTGGAGGCGGCCCAGTTCTGACAGCAAACCCTGAGCCGTTTGCTGACTTTTTCGACGTCATTGCCCTTGGGGATGCTGAGGAAGTCATCCCGAAAATGTTGAGTCAATGGATGCAGATCCGCCATCTTAAGAGCCGGACAGAAAAGCTTTGGCAATTAGCTCAAATTGAAGGCATATATGTACCTAGCCTTTACACATACAAAACAAGCAACCCGCAAGGACCTTTAGAGGCAGTGGTGCCTGTTGACAGTCGTCTGCCCAAGCATCTAAGCAAAGCTGTTTTTTTGCCCCCTCCAGAATATGTTGCCCATAGCCTTCTTTTGGCACCACAATCTACCTTTGGGGACATGTTTCTGATAGAAACTTCGCGCTCGTGTCCACAACAATGTCAGTTTTGTCTGGCTAGTTATCTTACACGACCTTTTCGGGCAGCCCCAGTAGAGACCATACTGGCTAAAGTTGATCTAGGGCTTCAATACACTAACAAGATTGGACTGGTGGGTCCCTCAGTAACTGAACACCCTGACTTTAAGTTACTTGCGCTGAGGCTCATTGAACGTCCAAATATCCAAATCTCCATTTCATCAATTAGATTAGACACGCTAAGTCCTGCCGTGCTGGAGATGTTAGCTACCTTAGGTCAACAATCAGTCACCATGGCCATTGAGTCAGGCTCTGAGCGATTGAGAAGCATCATTAAGAAAAACTTGGACGAAGCAACAATCCACAGAGCACTCGAGCTCATTGCTGCCAGCAACCTCAAGGCAGTAAAGCTTTATGCCATGGTTGGTTTACCAGGCGAAACTACCGAAGACTTAGAGGAAACTGTAAGACTGATAAGACAGATTAAAACCAAATACAAGCACCTACGCTTTGTATTAGGAGTCAGCTCGTTTGTTCCTAAAGCACAAACACCTTTTCAGTGGGCAGGACGTGATCGCCAAGCTCGTCAAAAACTAGAGTTTCTTACCAAGCAAATATCTAAACTGGGCATTGAAGTCCGAACTGAAAGTCACAATTGGAGCGATATGCAGGCGCTGCTTTCGCGCGGCGACCGTCGCTTATCTCCTAGCCTTTTAAACGCCTCCCACGGGCCATCAAGCGTCGGCACATGGCGTCATCTTTTGCGTCATACACCTGCCATGTGCCCATCGGCAGATTATTATCTTTACCGCAACATCCCTTATGATGAAACACTCCCCTGGTCACATCTAACAGATGAAGTTAAATCCAATATGCTAGCTAAACAGGCCAAAACAGCAGAAGGACTAATTGCCTTGCCAGTTGAAACATCAATACCAAATAAGAATTGTTAACGTTAGGGAAGACAAGCTTATATATTTTGTTTTGTTCCCCTCCAGCCCCTTACATCTAGTTGTCCAGGAGAAGCCATTGTGGAGAATATTACAGAGTTAACCGAACTGGTGGCACCCATTCGAGATGATTTAACTTCCGGGGCTGCCGAAATAGCCTTGAGAGCCATTACAGTTTTCCAAAGCATGTTAAGTGATACAGATAACCTTAGCCCCGGACAAGTAAAGGACATATTGGCCCATACGGCCCGTGCTCTTGTCGACGCTCAGCCAGCCATGGCCCCCTTGTTTCATCTAGGCAACACTGTGCTTTTTTCAGTGAAGGAAGCTCGGACTGTCTTGGCAATACATGAAGCATGCAATGAAGCGCTGGCACGCTTTGAACGCCAGTTGTGCGACAGTGTTGCGATTATAGCTGACCATGTCTGGGAATTAATTCCTGCAGGTGAACTAATCTTTGCCTACTCTTTTAGCTCGACGGTAGCCAGCTCACTTTTGCATGCTCGAACCAAAGGCAAGTACTTTCGGGTCTTATGCACAGAGTCCAGACCAAGCATGGAAGGAAGAAAGCTAGCCAGCATGTTAGCCTCAGGGGGAATTGAAGTTATCCATACTTTTGATACAGCGCTAGGTCTTGTGCTTCCTAATTGCCGTGCTGCCTTTATGGGCTGTGACTGTATTGGAACGCCTGGTGTAGTTAACAAGGTTGGTTCTTGGCCACTGGCAGTAGCTTGCCGCGAGCTAGGGGTACCCCTGTATGCGCTGGCCGGAACAGAAAAATTTGTCACTGCCGAGCGTCTGTTTGAATTTGAAAGACATGAACGCCCTGGCGAAGAAGTATGGGATACAGCACCGGCAGGCGTAAAGGTACTCAACAGGCAATTTGAGCTAATACCATTTTCTTATCTTGCCGGACTAGTTACTGAAGAAGGTATCCTGCAAGAAAAGGATGTTGAACAGTTTGTATCCAGATTAGAAGTCCATGAAGCACTTAAACTAGAGGGCTCTTCTTTTGTCTAAAGTAGATTTGCCAGATAGAGCACACCAATCATTGAGACAGCTAAGGTGTCTGATGCTATCTTGCTTATTCTTGTCCTTAACGTTAAGTCCACAAGCAGCCAAAGCACGTCTAGGAGAAAGTTTTCAATCATACAAGCTGAGGGTGGCTAAAGCCTTTATAGCTGCTGGTGAAAAAAAGACAGACAACAACATCAACTACATGTATAAGCTAGCTGTAGACTCCCAGCAAACAGATACTTCACCGGGGTATGCTGTTGGCATTACCATTACCTGTGCCGGCAGCAAGATTGTAAGACAGTCTATGGCCATCCGCACTGGCACTAACCCAACTGCAGGGACATCCATGGCTGCATTGCATGGGTTTGTCTTTGCCTATGAGGCCATTGGCAAGTCCGTACCTGCTGACAACGATAAAGCTAGCGCAGAGTTTCAGACCTTCTCCGAAGCTGTTGGTCAAGCACTATCTGGGAAAGCACAAAGTTTACGTTATCCTGGCTTATCAGGTGCAATCACCATTGTCCGTGATGCCTCAGGAAACCTTATCATAAGCGCAAAATCGTAGAACAAAGAGCTTGCTCATAGCTGACATTACCTCTCTAATATTAGGGGTCGCCTAATGTGCCAATAAGTGGTAGAACAAGGGTAGAAAAGGAGGCTTTATGAAGACACTTGTAAAAGCTTCAACACGTATCATGAGCAAGCCTGCTTCTAGAAAACGTGTTGCTAATTTGCTAGCCAGTTGTCCAGTAAATGGAGCAGGCTGGTGTCCTTATCCGTTTTCTCCTGCTCAACTGAAAAAGCACCTCAAGCTAAAAGCTATGCTTGCCTCAACTGCAGCAACCGCAGCCAAGCAGGAATTAGCTCACAAATAGGTGTTAAATGCCTGGTCCTTGTATGTCATCTTCAGTCCACTGAAGATTAATGTCAACCTTGTTCGGTGGGGCTGCTGCTTGATAGGCATCAATTACCTTATAAACATATGGATGCATTTTAAGGGCATGACGGCCTACCTTATTAGCAAACTCCATAATCTGCAAAGCTAGTTGCCGTGCAGAAGGATTATTAAGAGCGCCTAAATGATCAGCTAGAGCAATTAAGCGCTCCTCAAGTAACCTGAGCCCTAAATAAAGGCGAACAGTTTCGCGCAAATTTTGTGGCTGGTCCTTTAGCCTTTCCGAGGCACTTATGCCAGGATAAGTTTCATCCCGGGCATTTTCAATTTCCTTATCTAGTTTGCGAAACAACAAGTTATCGCTAACCAGACTGGGCAGCTTTACACTGACAAGCCTAAGAGTGTCCTGAGCACTCCTCAAAGTCCTGGCTGATTCACCTACCAGCACAATAGCCTCTTTTTTGCCAAACTTTGACTCGGGAAGGCAATACACCTGGGGCATACCTTGTGTCAGACAAAAACCAAGCAACACAAGCCATGTGCCACTTGCCAGCCTTAATTGTCTTGTCATACCTGACTATCACTCCAATGGTTAACTCTGTCAAATGCAGCCATTGTAGTGCATGCATCAGGCACGTAAGGCATCTAGCAACTACAATGTCTTATCTTAGCTAGCCAAGGTCATCTTGGAAATCCACCTGTATCAATAAAATCTATGTCTATGCACACTTAAAGTTTTGCGGAAAAGTCAATTGGCCATGAAGGAACCTCGAGTCACCCCCAGCACAAGAGCTTGTAGTAGCCCTGTGCAACCGTTCCTTGTTCGCGGAACCATAGTCCACATAATCAGCAATCCTTTTGTAGAACAAAATGATGAGGGTGTGTTAGAAACCTTTGAGGACGGAGCTCTTGCTATAGATGCTTTTGGGTATATTTCAGCCATTGGTCCCTACCAGGAGGTAGCTAAAACTAATTCAGCCATCCCAGTTATAGATAGGAGCGGCTGCATTATTTTGCCTGGCTTAGTAGACTGCCACATTCACTTTCCACAAGCGCTCATGATTGGTGCCTATGGGGAGCAGCTCCTCGATTGGCTACAAAGGTATACATTTCCTGAGGAAGCAAAGTTTAAAAGCCAGGAGTATGCAAGAGCTGCTGCTGCTATTTTCTTTAAAGAAGAAATTGCTCAAGGAACCACCACCGCATTAATTTTTGGAGCACATTTTGAACAAGCCACAGCTATAGCCTTCGAAGAAGCACGCAAACGCCGGTTTCGAGCTCTAATGGGCATGACCGTGTCCGACCACAATATACTGTCAGACCTAGTTATGGCTCCAGAACAAGCCTACGTAGCCTCAAAACAGCTTATATCCAACTGGCACCACAATGGAAAGCTACGTTATGCCATTACACCTAGATTTGCCCCGACATGCTCTCCAGCAATGCTGGCAGTCTGTCAACAGCTTATGCAGGAACACCCAGACATTTATTTCCAGACACACTTAAACGAAAATCGGGAAGAAATCAAGTGGGTTCATGAGTTGTTCCCACGAGCATCCTCATATCTGGATGTTTATGATCGATATGGACTTTTGGGGCCGCGTTCTGTTTTTGCTCACTCTGTTCATTCCAGCGATGAAGAGATTGACAGGCTAGCTGAAACATTCTCTCGGGTAGCACATTGCCCCTCAAGCAACAGCTTCATGGGCAGCGGCTTAATGCCCTTAAAGAAACACCTAATGAAAGGCATCATTGTTGCCCTGGGCACCGACATTGCTGGGGGAACTGGATATAGTCTTCTCCAAGAAATGAACCAAGCATACAAGGTTCAGATGCTTCAAATGTTTTCTGCCCAACAGCCCCATCTTGCCGTGAAACTTTCTGGTATTAGATTGCTTTATTTAGGGACTTTAGCTGGTGCGCAGGCATTATCTCTGGATGAGGAAATAGGAAACTTGCACAAGGGCAAGCGTGCTGACTTTATTGTCATTGACCCTCACCAAGATACCTTAATTGAGGTACGTCTGAAGAATACTGAAAGCATGAATGACAAACTTTTTGTGCTGGCTACCGTCGGAGGCAAACAACTAATTCGTGAAGTTTTCATTGATGGACAAATAGCCCACGCTAAGGATATAGACCCCTAAGACGCCGAGCCTCAACTACACGCGCTAGAGCCAGGCTCATAGCAGCAGTCCGCAGACTAACCTTGCTCTTGGTAGAGACCTCAAAAACCCGATCACAGGCCTTGCTCATAAGCTCGGTCAGTCGGCTATATACTTCCTTCTCTGTCCAAAAAAGACGCATAAGCCCCTGTACCCATTCAAAATAACCATCAGTTACACCAGAGGCGTTGGCAAGAATATCCGGCACCACAACAATACCTCTTTCATCCAATACAGCATCTGCTTCTGGGGTGGTCGGCGCATTGGCACCTTCAACAACAATACGACATTTAAGTTTGTGGGCATTGTCTGCCCGTATTTGATTGGCAACAGCACAGGGCATTAAAATATCACATTCAAGCTCTAGCAACTGGTCATTTGATACCACTTGAGCTTCCTTGTAACCTTGGATGCTCCCCTTACTATCGACATGAGCCCTTAGTTTTGGTACATCTAGCCCCTGGGAGTCATATAGCCCCCCCGTAACATCAGAGACACCAATTACTGTAAATCCAGGCTCGTGCAAACTCCTTGCCACCACCGAACCCACATTTCCAAGCCCTTGAACTACCACCGTCGGCGAGCCCGACGTGACGTTGGCAAACTGGGCAGCTCTACGAGCACAATAAGCCACACCAAAGCCTGTGGATTGCAAAAGGCCAAGTGAGCCGCCGATTGACTGCGGCTTGCCAGTAACAACCGATGGAACCGTATGTCCACAGTTAACACTATAAGTATCCATAATCCAGGCCATGGTCTGCTCGTTGGTATTGAGATCCGGACCTGGAATATCTTCTGCTGGACCAATCAAGTCAATAATTTCGGAGGCATATCTTCTAGTAATACGCTCTAACTCACTTGAACTCAGTTTGGCAGGATCAAGGCGAATGCCACCATGAGCACCCCCAAAAGGAAGATTCATAAGCGCGCACTTCCAGGTCATGAGCATAGCCATTGCAGCAACTTCACCCAGGCTAACCCCTGAATGAAAACGCACACCGCCCTTGCCTGGTCCTAATGCCAAATCATGGTGCACACGATAGGCCATAAAGGTTTTCACCGTGCCATCATCCATTCTGGCTGGAACTACAACAGACAATGACCGTTTGGGGTGACGCAGTGGCTCAATGGTGTTAGGATCAAGCTTCATCCAGGCTGCCACCCGTTCAAGCCGCCTCTGGGCCATTAAGAAATCAGTTGTCTCCCATTCGTTATGTAAGCGCTCCGGCTGCTTCATCCTTCGCAGCCTCCGCGCGTCAAGACGCTCGCCGGCCGACGGCTCATCGCAGTCGTTGGCTCACTACACATCGTTACTTAACCTCCGTCGCCATCGTCCCTCGCAATTTTTTTCTAACGCTCCGTCACCACCTCCGGAGGTTCCTCCGCGTGTGCATCTCGGTCGACGGCCGGGGGCTCCTCGCCACCCGTTGTCTCCCTCGACTTCGACATCCACAGACGCTCGGCAAGAAGCGAAGCAGGCATCTGCCTGCGGAGCGGATCTTGTTAAATCGGCTCACCGCAGCTCTTGCTCGCTCGACTTTCGTCACTCAACCTCCTACGGGCGTTAACCGGTCCAAAACAACTTCATGCAATGCCTCAGCACGACAACGAACCTCCCTAACCAGCTCATCTGCCTCACATCGTGTGGGGCGCACAAAAGCCTCATCCTCTATCCCGCCCAAATTAATCAGGACATTGTAATAAGCTGCCTCTGCCGCTGCTCGAGCAGTTAGCCCAGCCACACCGCCATCACTTAAGGAGTTTGGGTTGCCCTTTTCAACAACCAGCTCAGCCAGCTCAACTGCATCCCGCGCCGAGCGGAGAACTGCAAGAGGTACCAGCGTTGCTTGCTTGCTTGCCCTTAAAATTGCGTGCGAACGCAAATAGGCATTCTGCTCGGTGTCCTTTGGCAGACGTCTGGACTCTAGAATCATGTTGAAGGCATTCGTATCCTCATCCACAGAATTAAGCAAATCCATCTTCAGTTTTTGTGCTCGGCATGCTAATTCACCCATGACTTCTCTTGCAAATTCAAAACCTTTTTTTTCGTAAGTTAGGTTAGCCACCATGGAACTTAAAGAAGCCGAGAGAGATCCACACAACGCAGCTACACTGCCTCCACCCGGGGCAGGCGATTCAGAGGAAAGCTCATCTAAAAAGTTGGACATGCTCATACTCTTCAACAGTTTAGTCTTAGGAGCTATACAAAATTCAATTATCTTTTCGTGAGGATCAAACATCTTAAGCTCAGACAGTCCCAGCGATTGAATGGCCACCTTAATAAGCTCAGCATCACTCACGCCAGGACAACGACCTTGTTTAGCTAAATAGTGCCGTCCAGCTTCCAACATCGGCATTAATGGAATAAGACCAACAACCTCACTTCCGGTAACCCGAACTCCTAATTTCGCTGCCTGAGTACATACCTCATCAAAAGCAGCATGCACTGACGTCTGCTTATAATCCACCAGGTTGATGGAAACCTGAGCACGTTCATACTCATCAATGTACCAACCAACTGCCCGGCAAGCCTTAAGCGTTCCTGGGACCTTGACTGACTTACCTTCAGAATCTTTTGTGGTCTTGCCGTAAGCATCCTTCACAACTCGTCCTGCCTCACGGATGTTAAGAGCAATTTCCTGCGCAAGCTTCTGGGATCTTGTATTTAAGTTCACGTTATAAGCA
>JACQVM010000112.1 GCA_016209785.1 Candidatus Melainabacteria bacterium
TCTTGAAGCAGGGCGTTATCCTGAGTCCTCTGAGTACTATGCTCCGTATGTGCAGCCTACTTTTGCCACCATTGTCGACTACATTCCAGAGCATGCCCTTCTTGCTTTGGACGACTGGGATAGTATTGTTCTTACCCTGCGTGCTCATGAGGAAAAGCTCAATGGGGCTTTTGAGGAGGGACTTTCTGCTGGTAGGCTCCTGCCTTTACCGCGTGCACTTCATATGGCGGTCAAAGAGCTCGCTCAGGGCATATCAGATAAGCAGCAAGTGTTCCTGTGTGATGTGGCGGTACCAGATGAGACAGATGTTGCCTCTGGTGGCGTGCAATTTAATTGTCATGGCATTGAGCGCTTTAACAGTCAAATGCAGCAGTTTGTGGAGAAGGTAAAGCAATGGAGGCGAGAGGGATACCGTGTAGTGGTTTCCACGGAGCAACCGCAGAGAATACTAGGAATTCTCAAGGAGTGGGATTGTCCTGCTGCATATGTATCTGGAGGTGATGACGTAGCTCTCGGCGTTGAGCTAAACCAGCGAAAGGCTACGCTTGGAGATCTCATGCGAGGTAGCGACGACGGTCTTAAAACCGATAGACAGGGTACTCCTTACACACAGGATCACAACGAGGTTTGGGTGAGCCGACAGGGGTTTGCTGCTGGTTTCAAGCTGGATGATGTAAGGCTAGTTTCTGTGACTGATTCCGAACTTTTTGGGATGAAGCGCAGGCCTACAAACTATAGGCGTCCGGTAGCTGAGAAGCCCTATGACAGGTTTACCTCAGTTGCTGATCTTAAGGTTAATGATTATGTGGTTCATGTTAAGCATGGTATTGGGCAGTTTACAGGGATTCAACGTATTACTGTAGATGGGCAACAAAGAGAATACCTAAGTGTTCAGTATGCTGGAGACGATAGGCTGTATGTTCCGGTAGATCAAATCAACTTGTTGTCCCGTTATCGTGGTTCTGGGGATGCTCCACCCCGTCTGTCACGCCTAGGGGGTGCTGAATGGGAGTCTACCAAGAGGCGAGTAAAGCGCTCGGTAAAACAAATTGCTGAGGATCTTGTCAATCTTTATGCAATTCGTGCTAAGCAGGAAGGCTTTGCAAGTCTGTCGGATACTCCTTGGCAGTTGGAGATGGAGGAAGGTTTTCCTTTTGACGAGACCCCTGACCAGTGGCAGGCCATTGTTGACACAAAGCAAGACATGGAATTAGCAAAGCCGATGGACAGACTTATTTTAGGTGATGTTGGTTTTGGCAAGACAGAGGTAGCCTTAAGGGCTATCTTTAAGGCAATTATGTCTGGCAAGCAGGCAGCAGTTCTTGTACCAACTACAATTCTTGCTCAGCAGCACTTCAATACGCTTGCGGAGCGTTTTGCTGCTTACCCAATTCGTGTAGGGCTTTTAAGTCGCTTCCGCACCACAAAAGAACAAAAGGATGTTTTAGACAGGTTGGCTCTAGGTGAATGTGATGTGGTAGTTGGTACACACCGCTTGCTGCAAAAAGATATTGCCTTTAAAGATTTAGGGCTGGTAGTAATTGATGAGGAGCATCGGTTTGGAGTAGGGCATAAAGAAAAGCTTAAGCAATTGCGGGTAATGGTTGATGTGTTGACCATGTCGGCAACGCCTATTCCACGGACGCTGCACATGGCATTATCTGGTGCACGCGACATGTCACTGATTAACACGCCACCAGTCAACCGTGCGCCGATTAAGACTTATGTAGGTGAGTATAAACCTGCGTTGGTACGTACAGCCATTTTGCATGAGTTGGAGCGTAGCGGACAAGTATACTTTGTCCACAATCGAGTAGAAAGTATTGAGAACATTGCTTTTGAAGTAAAACAATTAGTTCCTGAAGCACGAATTGTCATTGCGCATGGGCAAATGCAAGAGCGAGATCTAGAAAATGTTATGCTGGATTTTCTAACTCATCAGTTTGATGTGCTTATCTGTACCACTATCATTGAGTCTGGGCTAGATATCCCTAATGTTAATACCATCGTCATAGATGACGCTGACAAGCTTGGGTTGGCTCAACTTTATCAGCTACGAGGAAGAGTAGGACGCAGCGATGTTCAAGCTTATGCGTATTGTCTTTATCGGCCCAACAAAGTATTGAACGAAACAGCACAGACTCGCCTTAAGGCTATTCGTGAGTTTACTAGCTTAGGTTCTGGCTATCAGATTGCACTAAGAGACATGGAGATTCGTGGGGTAGGCAATATTTTAGGTGCTGAACAACACGGGCATATGGTTTCAGTTGGTTTTGATTTGTACTGCAAGCTTCTTGAAGAGTCAGTAGCGGAGCTGAAAGGACAAAGTGTAGCTAAAGAGCCTGACACACAAATTGATCTGAATGTAACAGCCTATATTCCGGAGTTGTACATTGAAGACCCAGAGCAACGAATCATAGAATATAAGCGGTTGGCGGATGTGAAATTGGACCGACAACTGGCCATGCTGGCCGATGAATGGCGTGACCGCTTTGGTCCTATACCTCGTGAAACTGAGCAGCTTATTTCAGTGGTGCGTTTGCGCCTATTGGCTTCCAGTGCTGATGTTAGTGCTATCAAGCCTGATGCAACCGGGATGCGCCTTTCGGTTGGGTTCCGCTTACAACAATGGCTGCCTGTGCAAGCACGCTTGTCGAAGCATTTAGCAAGCCGGACTACTTACAAGCCAGGTGCTCCAGGCAGTTATGGTCCAACCCCGCATATAGTTGTGCGTTGCTTGGACATGTCACCTTCTGAGCAGCTTGGATTGTTAGAACAGCTTATAGGTGCTATGGTTGCCTATCAGCAAACTAAGACAGCGTAGGCTGTGCCGTAGGAAACTGAGTGTCTCGTGGGGTAAGATGTGCTATATGAACCTAATAAGGATTGGCCTGTCTTTGTTTGTCTTGAGTTGCTTTACGGGGATACTGGTATCCTGCTCTCAAGCACCAGTTGCTACGTCTACGAGCAATGAGGCTCAAAAGCAGGTTGGGATTAAACAGACTGTCGATAGCATGCGCAAGGAAAGCCCGGATAAGAGCCAGGCAGTAGCAACCAGCACGATAGCTGGCCAATCTAGTTTGCCTAAAGAGACTGTCGCAGGTAAAGACAAAGACACTGCAACACAGGCAATAGGTGCTGCTCCAGAGAAAGTTAACTTAGAGAGGTTGCCTCAGTCTACCGTAATTTTGACAGTTGGTGACACACCAATTACTGTAGGGGACTACAGGAGAATGTTTAGACTAGAACAGCTTCGTCTGCAGAGTGCTGCAACCACTGATGCGGTAGCACGACAGAGGTTGCTTGAAGAAGCAAAGAAACGGCACGTGGCGTTGACAGTCCTGGAGAAAGAAAAGCTTTTGCAGGCAGCTAGAGGAGGAAAGATCCCTCAATCAGAGGAGTTCAAGCAGTTTCTTGCTAAGCGTAATCTTAGTGAGCAACAGTTTAATTCTGAGGTAATGGATGTTGGTCTGGCGTTGAAGACAATTAACTCTGTGCTCGAGCAAAGTGTACTTAATGGACTAGTAAATCGTGAGCTTTTATGTCAGGCGGCACGGAGAGCAGGGTTTAGTAGCAAAGCTATGAATCGTTATTTCCAGATAAAACATTCCCCAAGTTATAAGAATTTGCTTGAGGCAAGCAAACTTACTGCTGATGAACTTAAAGAAGAGCTGGTTAGAGATGAACTTAATGAGCTTATGATTGGGAAAATTCAGCAAAGCGCGGCGCCCAATGATAAAGAAATAGAGGCTTTTTACAAGGCCAATCGTCCTACTTTTAAGCACAAAGAACGAATTAGATTGTCTCAGATCATTATTGCTGCTCCTAGTGAAGATATGGGCCCTGTCCAAAGTGTCAAGACTCAAGTCTTAAAGGCAAATCCTAAGTTGAGCGGTAAGGAGTTGGACGCTACGGTGGCTTTGACAATTGAGCACCAAAGACAACATGCCCAAGAAATCTTAAGTAAAGCTCTTGCTGGTGAGGATTTTGCTAGCTTGGCTAATTTATATACTGAGGACATTCCTAGCA
>JACQVM010000102.1 GCA_016209785.1 Candidatus Melainabacteria bacterium
ATCCCTATCGGAGCCTATCGCACCTGGCTGACGTAAGCTCCTTAACCAAGCGGGTGGTGCGCGATGCGCTTGATTGCATGAACTTTGAACTGGGGCAACTGGTGTATCTATATGGAACAAAGCCTGTTGTTGCTTCGCACGCCAGCTGGGTTGCTTCTTTGTTGCTCAATCAGCTTTTGCCTTGTCCGTCTGGCGGAAAAGTGTTTTCAATTGCTGATAGGAGGCTTCTCTTGCCTGAGTACCGGCCTTGTGAGCTGGCTGCTGGTGAGGCATACTTTCGCCCTGCTCAACCTGCTGATAGAGCGCCGTTTTTTGACAACTTGTCCGAGTATCGCAGGCGATACCGGTATGTTAAATGGGATACTTTTGTCTCACAGATGGAATTCTTTGCTGATCTTATTGATGTAGCTAAGTCGCGCGGCATTCATGTTGTTGTCGTGACCATGCCAATCACTGAGCTCAATCGCTCTTTGATTCAAGACTATGCTTATGATGCTTACATTCGTAGTGTTAAGGCTTTGTCCCGGTCCAAAGGTGCTTCAGTGATTGATCTGATGGGCAGCCAAAAGTTCACCATTTCTGATTTTTGTGACACCGTACATTTGCACGCTGGTGGCGGGAAAAAAATGCTTGATGCACTAATAACAAGCTTGATGTCCGACAGCAAAGCGCGTGCAGCTCTCAACTTGGTGAGTTTAAGAGAGGCGGATAAGTCTTGAGTACAACAACACCGCCTATTGGAAGATACCGGTCTCCACAGCTAATGGGGAGCTCGTTTGTGGCTGCTGTGTTTGCTTTTGTGACGCTGAATGCTGCTTTGTCTTTCTTTACACCATTGGACTTTGATCCATATAAGTTTCCTTATAAGGGATGGGCATGGTGGTTGATGGACGACCTAAGGCATTCCCAGGAAGTATACAATATTGCCCTGCTTGGCTCATCGACCATGGTGAGCGCCATAACAGCATGTGATGCCAATTTCCTAGACAAGGGTCTGGATCTTACTAAGTATCATAAGGCTGCCTATCTTGACCACAAGTTACGCCAAACGTTTGGTGGTACGTTTAACACCTTTAGTCTGGCAACGCCAGGGCAGATGCCATCGGATGCTTACTTGGCTCTTAGAGCTATGGTTAATTGTGCTCAAAGACCTGATGTGGTAGTTTACGGCATTTTCCCTCGAGACTTTATTGACAGCACACTTGCGGACACCTCGGACACAGAACCATTTAAGTACTTAAGACGACTGGTCAATATTGATGACGTGTACGCAGCAGTCTTTAGGTCGCCGCTAACTAAATTGGACTGGTGGCTGGCTAGGTGTGTATATCTCTATGAGTACGCGCTGGATTGTCAGATGGCTTTTGTGGATTCATGTGACAGGTTTCTGAGCCGGGCTCTCCCTAAGCCTTACAGCAATCATCCTTTTACCTGGTGGGACAGGGTACGACTTATGCCAGCATACATGCCAGGAGAGATCCATGAACAGGCTGTCATGGCACAGCCAGTAGACTCTAACGCAACTTCGGCAAGATGGGTTGATAATACGTTGGAGTATCAGAGTCGTTATCGTCATCCTGATCCCCATACGTATAGGACTCAAATAAACTTTTTGAAGCATCTTGCCCGCTTTTGTCATAAAGAAAGAATTGAACTTATTGTTGTAAATATGCCCATTACTTTGTATAACGTGGGAATGCTCCAGGCCGGGACTTACACTCAATATCGACAAGCAATGAAAGAAGAGTCGCTAATAAGTGACTTTACATACTACGATCTTGCAGATTTTTCCCAATACAGACAGTCTGATTACAATGATCCGGTTCATCTCAATTGCCTTGGAGGCAAGAAATTTCTTGATCATTTGGTGGAAACCCTTGCAGCCGATAACCGCTCGGCTAGCATGTTGGCAATGACTGGTAGGCAGCTTGAGCTACATAAAGCTGTTGCTGCCTCCCCCCGTGGTCGACTTTATTGATTTTATGGTGAGTATCAACCTATCACAATTAAATGAACATGAGGCAGATTGCCCATCTAGGGCAGTCGCTGGTAGCCGATTTGTGGTGGCACTTTGTAGTTTTCTAGCAATTAACTTGTTTATAGCAGGTCAGCTTGGTTCTTGGACCAGAACTGTCGATCACACAGCCATTTGTTTGGACAGGCAAACGCCGCTTAAGAGGACGTTTACCTGGTGGATTACCAAGGCTTACCTTGAGCAGGTGTCCCCACCAGATGTTGTGCTATTAGGTAGCTCGCTTATGGGATCTGCTGTGTTTGCCTCGGATGCTCATGAGCTTCAACAAGCTCTGGATTTTGTTAAGCATCGTCGCGGGGTGACCATGGAGAGGGAGTTAAGCCATAGGCTTGGGTGCCCAGTGAGTGTTTTTAATTGGTCCTTGGGCGGTGCTATGGCTTCTGATGCGTACATGATAAGCCGAGCTTTGTTCAATGATAAGTTTAAGCCGCGCTTGGTAATAATTGGGGTTTCGCCGCGGGACTTCATTGACAATTCTTTGGTTTATGCTGGTGCAACTGAGTGCTTTCGTTTTTTCTCTTGCTTTGTTGATCCAGGACAGTTAACCGCTGAGGCATTGCCAGATCTAATCTCAAGGTTGGAGTGGACGTTAGATAGGTATTTCCCGCTCCGGCGCCTTAAGGCTGAGATTGCGCATGAGACATCAGCGCTGTCTCCCAATGAGACAGGGCACCATGGTCAGTATCAACCGCTAAAAGGAATTTCTATAACAGCCGGCGAAGTGCGTCCTGGACAGTGGCTTTTGCCAGCTAATATCCCTTATATGTTTATTGATAATACCAAAGAATACGTTAACCGCTACCGCAACCCTAATCCACCTGTCTACAGTGCAGAGTTGAAATTCTTTGATGAGTGGCTCAAGCTTACTAAAAGTTCGGGCATACAAGTTGTAGTTGTCGGCATGCCGCTTTTGTGGACAAATAGGTCCTTGCTTCCCGAGAGCTTTTGGAGCGCCTGGCGTGGGCACATGGAAAGCATGTGTAGCAAATATAATGCCCACTGGCTTGATTTGTCCGATAGCTCTGAGTTTGATATAGACGATTTTCTGGATACAGTGCACATGAACGCCAGAGGCGGATCTAAGCTGTTTAAGATGCTGGCATCTGTGGTAGTTGAAGAGCCAAGCTTGACAGCTTGTTTTGTTCCAGAAGATGACAAGACAAAGTCTCTTGCTGGTTCAGCGGTTGTTCCACGCTAAGGAGTTAAATTCTTCAATAAGCTCATCAATTTGGGGTCCTACCTGAAAAGCGTTGCCCCAATAGCTCTTGTGTTCCATCCACTGCTGGTCAAGCTCATGCATATCTCGTGATTGCTGTTCGACCCAGGTGAAATACTTCAGGTTATGTATTCTCTTCTTGTCTTGATAAGAGAGCTCAAGGACATGATCTGTTGTTTGCCCGTGGAGCAACTCGAGATCACGATAGGCAAGATGTGCATCATAGGCCCCGCGCTCTTTGTTGAGCTCCTGAAGTCGTGAGCCATAAAGGTCTATGGAATCTGTAAAAATGGTGACTACAATGTCTTTTTCAGTGAGCTCATAGTACTTAGCAAACTTGATGGTGGCAAGCAAGTTGGCAACAGACGAG
>JACQVM010000100.1 GCA_016209785.1 Candidatus Melainabacteria bacterium
GAATATAAAGCTTTTGTATAAGTTGCAGCCATAATCACCGCTGCTTGGCATCATGAAAGCAGCTCTTCAGTAAGCAGCATTAGCGCTAGATTTCAACCACCTTGTTGCCGGTGAGTTTAAGTATAATCCTCAAACAGGGTGAATAACCTGCATAGCAAGGGAGTTCAAAAATGGGCAAGTCAGTAGGCATTGATCTGGGGACCACCAACTCCGTCGTAGCAGTGATGGAAGGGGGTAAACCAACCGTTATCTCAAATGCTGAAGGTGGGCGAACCACGCCATCTGTAGTGGCATTTACTAAGGCTGGTGAGAGGCTAGTAGGACAGTTGGCCCGCCGTCAGGCAGTGCTTAATCCGGAAAATACTGTCTATTCCATTAAGCGTTTTATTGGTCGGCGCTATAACGAAGTGGAGTCAGAAAGAGCCATTGTCTCCTACAAAGTTAAGGAAGGCGGTGATGGCGGCTGCAAGGTAGCAATCCAAGGGAAGGATTACACTCCTGAGGAAATATCGGCCATGATCTTGCGTAAATTAAAAGAAGATGCTGAAAAGTACCTTGGTGAAAAGGTTACTTCTGCTGTTATTACAGTGCCTGCTTATTTTAATGACTCACAGCGTCAATCTACAAAGAATGCCGGCACAATAGCTGGTTTGGATGTCTTGCGCATTATCAACGAACCTACGGCAGCAGCCTTAGCCTATGGTCTTGACAAGAAAACTAACGAAACCATTTTAGTTTTTGACCTTGGTGGTGGGACATTTGATGTTTCTATATTGGAAGTTGGTGATGGGGTGTTTGAGGTCAAGTCTACTTCTGGGGACACGCACCTTGGTGGAGATGATTTTGACCACTGTGTAGTCGGCTGGGTTGCCGATGAGTTTATGAAACTGGAAGGTATTGACTTACGCAAGGACAGGCAGGCTTTGCAGAGGCTAACTGAAGCTGCTGAAAAGGCCAAAATTGAGCTGTCTGCAGTTACTGAAACCAATATTTCATTGCCATTTATTACTGCTGATGCTACTGGTCCTAAGCATCTAGAAATGAAGCTAACTCGAGCTAGGTTTAATGAGCTTACACGCCACCTGGTAGAGCGTTGTCGCAAGCCCATGGAGCAATCTCTGTCCGATGCGAAGCTTACTTACAAGGAATTAGACGAAGTTGTCTTGGTGGGTGGTTCAACACGGATTCCAGCAGTTCAAGAGCTTGTTAAGAGCTTGACTGGTGGCAAAGAGCCTAACCAGAGTGTAAATCCAGATGAGGTTGTGGCTGTAGGTGCTGCTATTCAAGCTGGTGTCCTGGGCGGAGAGGTCAAGGGAGTTGTACTGCTTGATGTCACGCCACTATCTCTGGGTATTGAGACAATGGGTGGGGTGTTTACAAAGCTTGTTGAACGAAACACAACCATACCTACCAGAAAATCTGAGGTTTTCTCGACTGCTGACGATAGTCAAACAGCAGTGGACATTTATGTGTTCCAGGGTGAAAGACCTATGGCACGTGACAATAAGCTTTTGGGTAACTTCAGGCTTGATGGCATCCCGGCAGCACCTCGGGGTGTACCTAAAATCGAGGTAACTTTTGACCTTGATGCAAACGGCATCATCAATGCTACCGCCCGAGATCAGTCAACCGGTAAGGAGCAAAAGATAACCATTACAGCGTCGACCAACTTAGGCAAGGATGATATCGAGCGGTTGGTGAAGGAAGCAGAGTCGCATGCAGCCGAAGATCGTCAGCGCAGGGAAGAAGCTGATGTGCGCAACGAGGCGGACAGCATGTGTTATGCCGTTGAACGACAAGTTCGTGAACTGGGCGAAAAGGTAGGCTCATCCGAGAAAGCAAGAGTTGAGATGCTAATTAACGATTTAAGGCAAAAGCTAAAGGATGATGCACCCATTGAAACCTTAAAGAACATCATGAACGATTTACGCGGTGCTCAGGTTCTTCTTGCGCAAGCTGCGGCGTCTGCTGGCGCAAGAGAACCAGTAGGTGCAGCCTCAGGTGCCTCTGCTGCTGAAGGTGGTGGCGGCTCTGCTGGATACAGCGGCAGTGGGACAGGCAGCACTGGTGGCGATGATGTAGTTGATGCTGAGTTCCGTGCTTCTGAAGACTAGCTATCTGCTGTGTAAGGTTACTTAAAGCCAGGACTGGCCAGTATAAACATACTTGCTTGTAATGTTATCCTGTGATTATAGGATTGCCTTGCAGGGACTCCTGGGAGGTCTCCATGACAGTATGTGATAGCTTTGTGAACAAATTTGCTTATGCCCTGGTGTTAGCTTATGGCTTTGTTTTAAGTACTTTGCCTCCGGCTGTCTCACAAGCAGATGGAGGAAGTATTGTTGAGCCTATTAAGGCCATGGAGCACAGGTTTTTCTTCCGGCAATACATCCAGGATCCAGTAGAAAAGCGCCTTGAGCGCCTTGAGCTGTTGGTCTTTGGGTCAATACAGACAGGCACCAACTTAGAGCGCATGCAAAGACTAAAGACAACTATTGCCGATCGGGATTGCCGTTCAGCAAGTGCAATAGCAGGTGGACAAGACAAGTTGAATGGCAACGTAGCTTCCAAGGAGCCACCTGCCAGCAAGGCAGCGCCAAGAACTAATTACCCTGCTCTTAGTACCTTAGAGTGGCGGGTATTGAAGAAAACCTATCCAACTGACAGTTTAGATCAACGTCTTGCGAGGTTAGAAACAAAGATTTTTGGGCAATCAGCAACAGCAATGTCTTATGTAGATCGTCTTGAGCGCTTACAACGTACAGCCGGGATTGATGTTGCTAAGATCATTCCCTCGGGTCCTTTAGGACCAGCTCCTAAAGCCTCTCCGAGGAAAGAGATTCCCCGGTCATTGCCATTTTCCTTAGATAGCCAGAGCCAGTTTGCGGAA
>JACQVM010000101.1 GCA_016209785.1 Candidatus Melainabacteria bacterium
CAATATGGAGTGGTGCTCATCACGACTCTTCTTATACTGACCATAGGCTTTCTCCATAACATTAGCCCAGATTCCATAATTGGTAGCCCTTGAATAGATTGACATTTCTGCATCGGTTGGAGCAGGAACAGTAATTGGGTGTGTGGGATCACCAGGAAAGGTGACGGTATATGTATGTATGCCACCACTTTCACCATTGTCCTTAATCATATTCTGGATAACTTGTTTGCCTGCTGTGGTACCAGCCATAGACGCCAACGATGATAAGAAGAAACAATCTTCACCTTTGCCTTGAATTATGGCTGTTGGTTGGATACCCTCAGCTTTCTGGCCGAACAGGCTCACACGAGCCTTCTCAGCCACATCCACTTCTTTGGCAGAATACGAAATTAGATGATCAAAGTAGCGAGCAACTTCTCTGCCACGATCACCAACTTCAACCTTCGTTCCGGTTGCATCTGGAGGGATAGGATCGCCATATCTGTCTCGAAATACAGTCGCAAGAGCTTGAATATCCTGCTTGGATATGCCCTGGTCAGTTAAGCCTCCTCCCAGTCCAGCAAGCCTATCGCCAAAATGATAGAGCTGAATTAGCGCAACCGCATCCTTACCATTAAAGGCTGACTCGCTCAGGGCCTTCTTTATATCAGCTTGAGTTATGTGATCTTTCCCCTGTGCCAAGCGGTTGAAGTTTTTGGTAAGAGTATCAATGAACTCAACTCGCTGAGATGGTGTACTTTGGGAATCTGGTGGGGCTTCAGAAACAACATAGATTTGTGCACTTTCCTGAGGTGCTCCCTTCACCCCCAAGACTTCCGCATTAGCAAAACTTGGTTCAATCGACTGATCATCAACTTTGGGTATAGCAAGTAACAATTCAGCGGGTCCGAAATTCTTCTCGATAAAGGCCATGTTCTGGTTGGAAGAGTTCCTACCTAACCTTGGCTCCTTCTTTTCTTTGACTGAATCCTTCATAGAAAGAAGTGCTTCGTCCAGGGCTTTCATTCCCAGATTGTCTGGAGACTGAGCATTCTCATGGAGATTATCCAGCTTTCCATCAGATTGATGTTCGACCATTTACTGCCGCCCCACGCTAATTGGTTTAACTATTTCTAGTGCTTAGTTGAAACATCTATCGGGTACGTGCCCAGAATGGCTTGTAGCTAAACCGGTGGTGTATATCATGATTCTTTGGCAACAGATTAAGCCAGGACAACAACCAACTTTGAGTTGGCAGCTTGTAGCTCAGCGCTATATGTCTTATCAGCCCCCTACCGAAGCATTCTTGTGTAGCCCATGCCGTCAGTAACCAGTTTAATTGCTGAGCCCCCCAGGCTTGCCACAGCACCCGGAAAAGCAGTACGTGAGCCCATGGAAGCAATGCCGCCTCCTATAAGAAGAGCATCAGCAGTCACCTGGAGTCCATTGTAGATAATGTCTTTGCTAGAGCCAGTCTTAAGGCTTTGTGCAAAGCGAGAATAGTCACCGTATAAGAGATCGTAGCCTCCTAAGGCTGTTGACAAAAATCCACCCGGTACACTAGCTTTTGTAGCTAACCGCAAGGATTGTAACTTATCGATGCTGTTGACTCCCTGAAACAATGTGTGAGCAGGCGACGGTGCTGCTTCAAGCCGTGTACCATTACCAAACAAGTTAGTCTGTCCTATCTTAGGAAAGTGGAAAGGCTGAGCATTGGTGCTGGATGTACCTGAGCCATTGTTGCTGTCAGTGATGTTTGACAGATAGCCTGTCCCACGTCTTAGGTCTTGCAATTGAAAGAGACTGTCATAGCTGCTGGGTGTCTGTACGGATAAGGGCCTCATATTATCTAATGGCACAGTGGATGCTAAGGAGATACCGGTGCCATGTTGGCGTTGTTGAGTTTGACTTAAAAGACGTAGAAGATCTTCAACTGGGGTAGCTTCAGTAGTGTTTTCTGAATTACTTACTCCAACAATACCTACTACCCGTCCACTGCTATCCAGAACTGGGCCCCCTGAGTTTCCTCCTTCCGCGTGCATATTGTTTTCTAAAATTGAACGGTCTGGATTTTCACCATCAATCAGGCCACCTTTAATTTCAGGAAGTATGTCGCGCAACACCCGTACCTTAGAGAAAGTCCCTGGAGAGACAAACAGATCCTTCCAGCCTTGAGGATAACCAAGTGCCACTACAGATGAGCCAGGTGAAAGGCTGTCCTGTGATTGTCCCAGCGGTAAGACAGGGAACACCTCAAAAGTGCTATCTCGCTCAACTTGCAAAATGGCTAAGTCGGTGCCTTTGTCGATTCTCTCAATTTGTGCCCTATATGCCTTGCCATCGGTTGCGTAGACCATTAGATCTTGAGTGTTTTGGAGGACATGGTAAACAGTTGCTAGCTTACCGTCAGGGGTTACAAAAAACCCTGAGCCGGTAACTCGTTCAGCCTTTGGTTGCCCATCTTTAAATGTTTGTCGTCGACCTACTATCTGAACAACACTTTGATCAGCTTCCTCGTACAGCCTGGCAACAGTGCTGCTAGTTTTATAGGTCGTAGCATCGTAAGCGCTGGACTGCTCGTCAACACGGAGTGTAGGTAAAGTGACTAGATTGTCGTTGTCTTGGTTTGTTCCACGGCTTTCCTCCGAGGGGCTGCGCAGTAAAGGATGTTGGTAAATTTCTGCAATTTGAGCACTAAACTGGTTACGATCAAGGGAGCCTTCCATAAAATAGCCTTTTTAAGTTATCCGACCCAATTAGGACCAATTATTAGGTTTGGCCGGTTTGGGAGTCACTGGGGAAACTACGTAGACTGTTCTAGAAGTTAGGGGCCTTTCTATAAACTCATTGCCTGATAACTGCTAGCTAATTGCACATAGCTTTGCCAACCATGCTCAATGCTCTTTTGATCGTGCTCACCAACAGTACGCACTACCTTAGCTGGTATCCCCATCACCAGGCTTGCCGCTGGGATTTGTCTACCTGGAGCTACCACAGCACCTGCAGCTATGATAGAACCTGAGCCAATGGTTACTCCATCTAGAACAATTGCTCCCATACCAATGAGGCAGTTGGACTTAATATGACACCCATGCAAAATGGCTCCGTGTCCTACCGTTACTCGACTTTCTACAATCAGTGCCTGCTGCTGTGTTACATGGAGCATGCATCCATCTTGAATGTTGCTTTCTTCCCCAATCACAATGGAATTGATATCACCTCTAAGCACTGCGTTAAACCAAATGCTAGCTTGCTCTCCAAGGCTAACGCGACCTATTAAAACTGCTGTAGGCGCAACAAAAGCACCTGCTGGGACAACAGGTTCAAAGGTCTTGTAAGACAAACGCATAGTGCAAGTGTAATCCTACTTTGCAGCTTAAAGGTCGCCAAGGGTGTAGAATTAAGGCTTGACTAGGAGGTACACTAATGACGCCCCTATATGAACAACCCATGCGTAAGCTACTTGGAACTTTGTCACCAACAATTTCTTGGCTTAATGAGAAAGGGTCTGTAGATGCCTCCGATGTACCGCCAGATCATCTGGATGCCTTAAAGCAATTGGAACGCATTGGTGTGGTCCATAAGCGTAACAATCGATGTTATGAGCTGCAAAAGATTCGACTTAAAAAGCTAATGGGCAGCCTAGGACTAGAAGGTGCGGGACAGCACACACGACTTGAAGTTCCAATTAATACTGAACTAAATTAGGTGTCTGACAACCCCGTTAGGATATAACATGGCTGTATGTAAGCCGGGTAAATGTGTCCGTCGTATAAGCCATGTCGGAGAGCACGTTAGACATTAAGGCACGGACTAAGCGAGCTCTTGAGTGGGGAAGGCTTAAGGAGTATCTGGCTGCCCAGGCACATACGGTCTGCGGCAGACAACTGTGTTTAGCGATAGAACCGACCAACGAAGAGCAAACCGTTAGGACGTTGTTGAATCAAACAACTGAGGCAACTAGTTTGCTGGATGTTGGACAGTGCTTTTGCCTGGAGAATCTGCCTGATCTTAGATCAACGCTTACACGTCTAGCAACGGGAGCATGTCTTAGTATTCAGGAGTTGCTGGACATCAAAAGTGTACTCCTTCATTCCCAGCAAGTGCGATTAACCCTTGGGAATCTTGACAAGGTGTCGTTCCCCAACCTCACAGGCTTTATATCAAGGCTCTATACTCTTGAGCCTTTGGTTGCAAAGATAGACTTAACAGTTGATGAATCTGGACAAGTGAAGGACTCTTCCAGTCGTGAGCTCTATGAATTACGACGTGAGATGCGGGCAGTGGAGAAACAAATTAAAGAAGAACTATCGAGGATTATTCACTCACCAGCTTTAAGCAAGTCCTTACAAGAGCCAATTATTACTGAGCGCAACGGAAGATATGTGCTACCAGTGCATGCCAACATGCGACACGGTATCCCAGGAATAGTTCATGACAGTTCTGCGTCGGGACTTACTGTTTATGTTGAGCCAATGGTCATAGTTGAATTGGCCAACAAGATGCGTCTTAAAGAAAGTGAGATTCAACGAGAGATAGTGCGTGTCTTGTCTGAAGTTACCCGGGTAGCCCAGGAGTCAACACAAGAAATGCAATCTTCATTTCAGGCTTTGGTCCAGCTTGATTTTATTTGCGCTAGAGCTCGCTTAGGTCAGCAATATAAGGGTATTTGCCCACACCTCTCACAAGAAGGTAAGCTCCATTTTCGGGGAGCTAGACACCCTCTACTCATGCTTCAAGATCCAGCAAAGGCACCGGAGGTAGTACCTAATGATATTTCCTTGCATGCACAAGGCCGAACCATAGTTGTTACTGGTCCTAATACTGGTGGTAAGACGGTACTTCTTAAGGCAACTGGGCTTTTGTCCTTAATGGTTTCGTCTGGTCTTCTTTTGCCAGTTACCTCTGGCTCGAGTGCCATAATTTTTAACAACATCTATGCTGACATTGGCGATGAGCAGTCATTAGTACAGAGTCTTTCTACATTTTCATCTCACATGACAAACATTGTTGAGATTGTCAATTATGCTGGACCAGGAGATCTGGTACTACTAGATGAGATTGGTGCAGGCACAGATCCTAGGGAAGGAGCAGCCCTTGCCCGGGCTGTTTTGGAGCACCTTAACGGCTCTGGTACTTATACTGTAACTACAACACACATTGGCGAACTAAAAGTACTCGCATATGGCGAGCCAGGGTTTGTTAACGCCAGCCTTGCTTTTGATGAAACCACACTTTCGCCAACTTATATATTATGCATTGGTATCCCAGGCAGTTCAAAAGCAACAACCATTGCGAGCAGGTTAGGCCTTAAGTCTAGCGTTTGTGCGCGTGCTGAGTTATTGGTCAAGAATAGTCATCAAGATATTCAGCAGGTAATTGAGCATTTAGAAACTAAATTAAAGGCGTTGTCCGTTGAAGAAGAGCAAGCACGTTTAGCAACATCTGCAGCACTAGAGCTTGAGGAGCTGGCACAACAGCAAATGAGGCAGGTTAAGCAGGAAAAGGAGCATCTCCAGCAACAGTATGCCAATCAATTGACTTGCGAGCTTAATTTGGCCAGTGAAACTGTCCGGAGCCTTATTGCTCAATTGCAAAGGGAGCCAAGTATGCAAAAGGCTCAGCAAGCCCAGAAGAAGTTGAAGCATCTTAAGACAGAGCTTGGCTGGCTGGATGCTGAAAAGGACAAAGACTGGCTGGAGAAAGACCTTTTTGTTGGGCAGAAAGTTAAGATTCGGTCCTTAAATCAAATTGCGAGAGTGGAGCACCTTCCAGAAGATTTTAAGCAGTGCCCTGACGCACGCGTTACAGTCCAATCTGGCAATATGCACATTGAAGTGGCCAGAACTGATTTAGAGATACTTTCACAGACAACTCTAAAGTCTGGTGGCTCCTCTCCCAGGTTAAGCATTAGCAAGGCAACATCTAGCAAGCCAGGATTTGCTGGCGAGGCTTCGCTTGGTAGATTTGCACCAGTGTTTGTCCGCAGTGATTCCAATACCCTCGATTTGCGCGGATTACGGGTAGAGGCAGCGCTGGGTAATTTAGAGCATTTTTTAGACACTACAGCAGCCAGTGAGATTAGCCCAATTATGATCATTCATGGTCATGGCACGGGTGCTGTTAAGTCTGCAGTCCGACAATTCCTCAGACAGACCCCTTACGCACTGACATTTCGCCCGGGTGAAGCTCCTGAAGGTGGTGATGGGGTAACGATAGTTGCTTTTTCGTAGTTTTCCCACCCAGTTGGATTTGTTTGTGTAATTCTTGTCCAAGAATTACACAAAGGGTGTAAATGCAGTTGTTGCTGCAGCCCACAGCATCTCAGGGAGATTAAATTTTTGGTGAGGAGCATCGCCAGTACGTAGTTTCCCCAGATACAGGGTAGAGAGTGATCGTTAAGCTAGGCAAGCTCGGCGCGTTAAGAACCAATGAGGGAAATTGTGATATGCCACCACGTGGACAAGGTCGTGTAAGAGATACACAAGATGACGCGCGTCCTGATAGTGCTAATACTCAGGCTGGCGATAACTTAAGGCAAGACGCCTATCCAGGCAGGCAGCCAGTTGAGCGGGTTGAGCGTCAGGCTATCAACAGCATTCGTAGTCAAAACTTTGATAATCCTTTTGATCGTCTTGACCAGGCACGTGCAGCATGGCATCAAGGTGGCTTTGAGGCGGCTGTACCACATTATTTTGCTGCCATAGATGCAGCAGATAGAATTGATCAAACAGAAGTTGCTGCTGAGCGTAAGCGCTTAAAAACACAACTTAACAGCGAGCGTGATCCTGCTAAACGTAGAGAGCTTGTGCAGTATGACATGACACTGCACGACATGCAGCGTGCTCCCGGGGTGGTGAGGGCAAACCTAGGCCTTGCCTATTTAAGGAATGGCAGACAAGCTGAAGGCGTCCGCATGTTGTTGGAAGCACAACGGCTTGACCCAGAAATGGCAGCAGATCCGAATTTCCAAAGGCACCTTGAGATGCTTGACCAAGCTGGGGTACCTGATGGGCGACGGCAATATGAGCAACCTATTGATCGTGGTGGGACACAACCACGTGATCAACGTGGAGGACAACCCGCCGATAGGAGAACACAATCAGCAGGTGAACGAACACAACCAACCGATCAAGGTAGCGGAAATCCGACCGGCGAGCGTGGACAGCAGCCTGGTGATCAACGTGGAGGACTTCCAACAGACCAGGGCACACAACAGCCAACAGATCGTAAGACCCAATCTACTGATGGTACTGGAACACAGCCTACTGATCAGGTGACACTACCATCGGGCAACAATCGCCCTGATGCTCAAACTTTTGACAATCCTTTTGTGCACATTCAAAAGGCTAATGAGGCACTTGTAAAAGCTGGGACGTTGTCGCCTGAGATTAAGGCTGAATACGAGGCAGCTATTAAGGCAGCCGACAGTATAGACCGTAAGTATCTTCTCGAACAAGCCAAACCGTTGCAAGAGGCTCTTGTGAAGGCTTATCCACAAGAGACACAGCAAAAGGTTGCAACTCTGGAGCAAGAGCGCAATGCAATGTTCCAGAAGCTGCCGCAGGAGACACAGACTAAGCTTAAGGAGCTTGATGCTAAGTTTGCTGCAGCTACGACAGACGCTGAAAGGGAAGCCATTAAGAAACAAATTAAGGAGCTTGCTCCTGATCTTGCAAAAAAACAAGAAGAGATTGATGCCCTGACAGCTCAGCCTAGAGCAATCTTAGAGCAGCTCAAGTTAATTGAGAGCATGATGAATGCCTCAGCACTAGCTAGGTTTGCTTATGCCGAGGCTCTTAGAAAAACAGGAGATAAGGAAAACGCTAAAAAGCTACTTGAAGAAGTAGCAAAGCTGGACCCCAGTGCAGCTAAGGATGAGAAGTTTCAGGCAGCGGCCAAAGATGTAGGTTTAGCGGTACCATCAGAAGGTCAAGTAGCAACCAAGCCGGAAGGTCAGGTGGCAACCCAGCCAGAGGCACAGACACGTGATAAGCCAGAAGGGCAAGTCGAGCAACCTACTGCTGGTGCACCACAAATTGACAATGGTACTTTTGATCTATTGCAGAAGGCCCATGAAACAAATGAAAAGCAAGGCTTTGCTGCAGCCAAGCCACTTTATGAGCAGGCCATAGCTGCTGCTGGTGGGATTGATCAAGCAAAGATTGACCAGCAGCTTAAGGAGGCTGAAGCAAAGCTTAAGACAACAGACGAGCAAGCAAAGACCCTTCGGGCTCAACTACCTGCCGATAAGCAGCAAAAATTTGCAGAGCTCGAAACTCAATTGTCCAAGGCAACTACCCAAGAAGCTGTGCAACCAATCTTAGGGCAAATGTTGGAAGTGGCTCCTGATCTGACAAGGAAAATGGCAGAGCAAGCTGATCAGCAGCAGTCTGTATTTGCCTTGACCCAAATTAAGCATGCACCGTTTACTGCTACATTCCAGTTTGGATTAGCACAACACAATGCAGGTGATGTTGCTGGTGGCAAAGCAACCTTACAAAAAGCTGCTGCCATGGATCCTGAAGCAGCACAAGAGCCTGTCTTCAAGGCTGCCATGAGCTTGATTGATAAGCCAGATAAGATAACCGACGAAGCGCTAAAGCAAGCTGCTGCCAGCCAGGGTGGCGGTAGCAGCGGTGGTGTTCGTGGTGATAGCAGTGGCAGTCCTGCTATAGATGATCCAACTGATCATATTCGTGCTGCAATGGCACACCAAGAAAAAGGTAACGCAAAAAGTGCTGAAGAAGAATGGAAAAAGGCAATTGCGGCAGCCGACACTCTTCTAGCAACTCCAGGGGCAAGCGAGAGACTTAAGGCTGCTTTGCAACAGGCAGAGCAGGAGTTAGCTCAAGCAAAGGCTAAGCAAGATCCTACTAAGCCTGATACTTTGCTGGCTGCATCCGAAGCCCAGAAAATGGTTGATGGGCTAAAGGAATTCATGAGCCTGCCGGCCCTTGCACGTCAGCAAGCTGCAATATTTTATCTAGAAAATGGCAAAGCTGATGAAGCAAAGGCTTTGCTTGAGCAAGCACTACAAAAAGATCCAAGTCTTGCTACCCAGGAGCGCTTTAAGAAACTTGCTGAGGTAGCCAGAGACAATTCCCGGGGAACATTAGAAAAGTCACTTGCTTTTCTTAAGAAAGCTAAGGACGAAATTATATCTGATGGTGGAGCTGGTATGGTTGGGCTTGCTGTCAGCGCTGTAACCCCAGGGAAATACCTAAAGGTTGCAGCAGGTATAGCAGCAGGTGGTCTAACCAAACATGGCTTAAAC
>JACQVM010000099.1 GCA_016209785.1 Candidatus Melainabacteria bacterium
ACTAAACACATCACTAATGGCATCAAATTACATGGACACTGCTACACAGCAATGTCCATGTTTTGGGACAGCTTCTACATCTCAAAACAACACCAAGACTTTCTTGTACTTAATGCCAGCTACGCGTTGTTCAATTTAAGAGCAGCATTGAGTGATACAAGTATCCCAAGAACATTTGGAAAGTCCTTGCAGTTGATAGCGTGACTGGTCGAGTCAAATACTACAAGGGGGCCCGGCGAAACATTCGCCTAAGCATATTCACAAAGTCCTCGCGTCGTGACTGTCTAGCATACAGCAGCAATTTCTGCTGCTTCGGTGTCGAGGCAGCAAGCCCACCCCGAACAGAATCGGACAAGCCACTTTGTATATTTCCAGGTTGATTAAAGAACGAACGCACACCATCACTAACAGTTGATTTGGCAAGAAATTTGCTTTTTGCCATTTTTTCTTTAAAGGCTCCCGACAGCCCAGTAGTCTCACGGGTAACATAATGGTCACCCGTGCAACAGCCATGGTGATCAAAGCCAGCTATATCCTCACCGGTCTTTAGACAAATTCGCGGATCAATTTGAAAGGTCATGCGTGCCCCCTACGCCAATCATGCCCAACCACATTACAACCCTCATTAGTCAATCAGAAAAATTACCCTCTAGCTCATTTTTGAGAAAACATTTACTATGAATCACCAATCATAATTACTCCGGCGTTAACAACCAGTCAAGTTAATGATGCCTGCACCATGCCTGGTGCATACAGTTCTCAAGCATTTAACAACTCTATAGCCTTGGTGTCCCAACAAAGCCAAAAGCAGAACGGAACGCCTCATTTTGTATTTCTTTGAGCTCACAAAACTCAATCACATCATGATCAATCAGGCGCTCATATTCTCCAGGCAGCGTACATGGGGCTGGGTTTCGTCCTGGATTATCAGTGCAGACTGCTATGGCCACACCGGCCTCACGGCATCTGCCAAATACATCCTTCAACTCTCCGATGTCTTTCATAACGCCGGTCTGACGATAACTGGTAGGACACACTTCTAAGGTAATTTGTCGTTTCGCTATTTCCTTGAGCATCTCCGGTCGAAGAAGCGGAATGTGGATTCCGTGTCCAATCCGATCAAGAACAGCCAGATACTGTGAGTGTACATTTTCTATGCCAGTTTCTCCCAGGTGCGCCGTTGTCTTAAGACCATGAGAACGCGCCTTGGCCATCAAGCGTACCCACATCTCCCACTTGTCTGGATCAATCTCTGGTCCAGCTAAGTCAACACCAACCACTGGACCTAAGTTATCTCTGGCTACCTTTAAGATTGCTTCGTTGATGTTCTTTGGTAATCTCCTGTCTAGACACAGAATTTGCTTCACTACAATTGGATAATCTGATGGACGACAATTAGCTGTTATTACCTCAACAATTGAGTTCATTTGGTCAATTCGCTGGACTACAGTCAGGTGCTTATCAGTACGAAAGTACGGGTTATAGCGAAGCTCCAAATACTGCAAGTTTTCAAAAGTGTAAGCCCCGCGACATAAGCGCAGACAAAAATAAGGCAAATGCTCCACACTTTGCAGTTCCTCCACCAGTGTATGAATCTTGACGAATTCCTCTAGTGTTCTACATGGCCTTGTGAACCAGTTGTAAAAGCCATCGTAATCTGGAAAGAAATTGAGCACTGGATGATCATGTCTTTGCAGAAATTTGTAAATAATGCGCGGGTGAATGGCACCACCAAGATGTCTGTGCAAATCAGCATACAGTGACATACTCCACCACCTTTCTCCTTTGTTGTACCCAGTAAGCACCTGAAATGATCAGCCCTGTATCACACCACCAGGACCAACTTGTCAGTATGCTGGTCCACTCAGCCTATACTATATATAGGTAGGACTTATGGCACAGAGGTTGTCATAAGCATGGGGTTGCAACTTACTAACTGTAAAGAATGGAAAAACCAACAATGAAGCGACGCTTGCGTCACGTGTGGACATACATCTTATGCCTTTGTCTGAGCTATCTAAATATACCAGTCCAAGGGCAAGCAACTGATCCTGTGGTTGTAATGCAAACCACAAAGGGTCCTATTGTTATGCGCATTTACTTAAGTGCCGTCCCCACAACAGCAAGTAATTTTCTGGACTTGGTAAGTCGCGGCTTTTATAACGGACTAACATTTCACCGTGTAGAAAGTTGGGTTGTGCAGGGCGGCGATCCTAACGGCAATGGAACTGGAGTATTCATTGACCCTCAGACAGGACAACCACGGTATCTGCGTCTTGAGTCTATACGAATGCTCAGCCATAATGCACCTGGCGTAATTGCCATGGCACATGGTAAGAGTCCCAACTCAGCAAGTTGTCAATTTTACATAACTAAGAAGCCCATGCCAGCACTCGATGGAGCCTATGCAATTTTTGGCGGCGTAATTCAAGGAATGGAAACCGTCTACAACATGCAGCCAGGAGACAGAATTTTGTCGGCTGAAATAACAGGTAAACCTCAGCGCCGACCCGAGTCCAGCACCAATCGCGAGGCCCCAACAGGCGACAGTGGATTTTAGATTAAACGCTAGTTTTCAAGCGTTTTACAGCTTCCGAGGCAGTGCATATAGACACCAGGAATAACAAGTAATTTCAACGGCAGCCGACCGAGCTTAGGTCACGACATACAGCAAGACAAGGACTGCGATGAGCCGTCGCGGCCTAGCCTACTTACGCGAGGAGCTAAGTGATGAAAGTCGAGCGAGCAAGAGCGACATGTGCGGTCGCAGCGAGCGAGGTAGGCGTGCGGAGGCAGATGCAGTCTGCCGGAGCGCTTATGACTGGAAGCCGACGGAGGGCTAAATGGAATTGAGAATGAAGCATAGCGAGGCAACGACTGCGTTGAGCCGTCGGCCGCCGAGCGTGTTAACGCCCGGAGGAGGCAAGGGACGCAGCCGACGGAGGGCTTATAAAATGAAACTATTGACAAATCTGGTGGCACTTCAGCTTCTCATCCTGAGTTGCTCACCTGCACGTGCTGCCGAGGTGGTGGCAGTATGCTCACAAGTAAACATAAGCTTCATGCTGCCAATCAACGGCTATCTGGCACATATCAATCAATCACCAGTGATTGCCCCGGTGCCATCTTTCGAGTTCACCGCAGCCAATCAAGGACCCATAATCATTGACAATGATGAGGACGTAAAAGCTACTCTGGAGGACAGCTATAAATGGGATGACATTCCAGATGCAGAAGGTAAAACACGTATCAAGGCTGGAGCTCGTTTTCCAGTTGCTATAGTCTCCGCATTGTCCAGCAAGACAGCAAAAGTTGGTGACCCAGTGGAGGCTAGACTTAAGGTAGACCTAAAGCTAGGCGGAAGACATATTGCCAGCAAAGGAGCCAAGGTTATTGGTCACGTAAGTAATGCCTCTCGTGCTAGAAGAGTTTTACAGGCAGAACTTTCTAAACATCGCTGGTTTCGTGCCAATGGAGCCATAGGAATTGAGTTTGACGAAATAGTAAGCGATGAAGGAGAACATTTGCCTTTGGTGGCAACACCTGCTCAACAGTCACGCATTGTCAAAAACAAAGCTGAAGGTCGAGTGCTAGGTGTTAACCACATGGGCGAGGTTGCAACCCCGTTGTCAATTCAACTTAAGCATCAAGCAGCTCACTTGGCAATCCGCGGCGGGGCCTCAGCCGCTGGCGTTTTTAGCATGGGAATTGTCCCTGTTGCCTATGGGGTGGTCGGCGCTATGAACCCATCATTTGCCTTTCTCCATCCAGTGGGGCAAAATGTTCCGCACCGAAGGCTTAAGGGATTCGCCATGGGCTTTATTAGTGGTGTACCTGGCGGCTTTCTCATTGCAGATTCCATCATCAAAGGACAAGAAGCAGTCATCAAACCTGGAGATGAGTTTCTTGCTGAGTTTAAGCAAGACTTTACAGGTGAAGCAAATACCCAAGCTGAGCTTATGCCTGGCTCAACGAGAAAGGTACATGGAGAAGTTTTGCGAGAAAAGACCAAAAACCAGAAGCACTAGTTGTGCTTAGTCCTTTGGTGCATCAACTGGTTTAGGCAAATCACCTGCTACAACAACCCGATTGCGACCCAGCTCCTTTGCCTGGTACATGGCAGAGTCAGCGGCCGCCATGAGCGCATCCGGCGTCTGCAAAGCACGCAGTTCTGCAACCCCAAGACTGGCAGTTATTGGTATGCCAGACTCCCCAAACGGAATCGTAGTGTTAAGTGCATTCCTAAGCCTAGTTGCTAGCCAGGCAGCTCTAGATAGGGAAGTATATGGCAAGACAATACAAAACTCTTCACCACCAGCTCTAAAAACAATATCTGAATTCCTCACCTGCTTGCGCATTATCTGGGAAGCTGCTTGCAGCACTGCATCACCAGCCGCATGTCCGCGTGTGTCATTTATTTGCTTAAAATGATCAAGATCTAGAAATATTACCGACAAAGGTTTACCATGCCGCTCAGCTTGTGAGCATTGTCGTGATAATGCCTCCATGCCAGCTCCCCTGTTGGTTACACCAGTCAGAGCATCAGTAGCTGCAAGTTCTCTAGCCCTAGCAAGTTCGTTGGTTAGATCGATGATGGTCTGACTAAGTCCAATATCTTTTCCTAGTACCCTAAGGCGTCCGGTTGGAGTGGACTCTGCCCGTCTGCCATTTGAACTCTCAAGCTCTATTAATGCCTTGCCCACACCTACGTTCTTGCCTAAGATCTTAAGTTGACCTTCTACTTGTCCACTATCACCTACACGACGGCCATCAAAAGCACGATGAGCTAAACCCAAGGTCCCACCCACAAATGAAAATTCCAGTGCAGCTCTGCCTACCTCACTTGCACTAGCAAACCCACGTCCAGACAGAAGACTGTTAGACTCAGCATTGACAATCCCTGCTGGCACACCTGAGATGAGCCCTGCAACCGGAGTACTGCCAATAATTGATTTGGCCAAAGTACGCTCGCTTAATGCCAAGCTACTCGCAAGCTTAACATTGGTATGGGCCATCGTGCCAAAGGTTAATCCGCCAGTAATCGCATGTCGAAAACGAGCTGAGTTAAAATTCCCTTCACCAGCTTGAACAGGTGTAAAGACAAGCGAGTAAAGAGCACCGGCTCTAGCTTCGTGAGCAACCAACGTACCAGGACTAATAAGCATGGCTTCCCTGGTAGCAGCACCTGCCATGGCACGACCACCCATTAGTCGACCAGCACATTTCTTAACCATAAAGTAAGATGCCGCCATGCCAACACCACCCCCAAGCACTTGTCCAAACCAGTCTGAGGTTCCAATATCAGCTTGTTGGGACGGCTCAACAAGATGTAATTCAGGAAGAATGTCAGCGTGTACAACATGTTCGACAAGCTGAGTTACACCATTCCACGGTGACTGTACACCAGCGTCAAGCAATGATTCAGCAAAATTCTTAGCAAACCTGCTAAGAGCCCATGTGTTAGTGTCAGTGACCTTTTCCATAATAGACTGCTGCTCGTAAAAGTAGGACCAATAGTAATGGCCAAAAGCTGCCTAGTCATTGTGGGAATTACGCAAGAAATCGTAAATGTCCCATATCAACAAGTCATGTACAATCACCAAGAAAGCTCAATGGCTAGCCAAGATATGACATGAGCTGTAGAGTTGTTTTGTTTTAGCTCAAGATATATGCATTATAGGTAGGACAGGAGGACATGATGAAGAGGAATGTATTACTAGCAACAACACTGGTGGCTATACTTGCTAGCCTTACACCAGCTCTGGCCGATAAAGCAGCCAGCAGTGGTGGTGACAACAAGGTAGTTGAGGGTGCCAAGGCCATTGGCAAAGGGGTTATGTGGGGACCAAAGACAGTTGCTAAAGGTGTCACTAAGGGCTTGAAAAGCGTAGGTGCCGGCGCCAAGAAAATGGTCGGGAAGGGTGGCTAGTAGCCCGCCCGGCAACAGACGTTGAACTTAGCAATCGGTGCCACCCCTAATGGTGGCACCGATTGCTTGTGTGAGGGCAGGAGAAATAACTTCGTTATGTCTTAAAATAAACCTTGCCAGGTCCCGGTGGATTGTAAATCCAACCACTGCCCGGGCCACCTCTTAGGCCTGCAGGATTGTACCTAAAGTACTGCCTGTGCCCAGGACACCCAACATGTGTAGATGGATTGTATACCCAGCCTTGTCCTGCTCCACCACTAGGTCCGGCAGGATTGTAATGCCAATAATACCCATGTCCAGGACCACCAGCAGCTCCTGGTGGGTTGACATGGTTAGACCAAGCTTGCTGCGGGGCTATCAAAGCACTGGTTGCCAATGCAAGTACCAAAGTAGCAAGTTTTATATTAGTTGCTCTCATAAAGATCCTTCCTTTCTTCTTAATAAGCCTGTTGAACCTAGCAAGTGGACAGTTTCCACTAAGCTCTAACGTAATTAACGTGCATACGTTGCAAAGGGTTCAATCAATAACTACTTGAAGTGACAATTTAATCTAAGGGCTTGTTCTAGTCGGCTTAGGTATGCCTCCCGGGGTATAAGACATGCGCCAAAAGTACGTAGATGGTTAGTTATGTACTGTGAATCCAACAAGATGTACCCATGTTTTTTCAGTCGTTCCACCAAAGCAATAAGACAAATCTTAGAAGCATCAGTGATCCGATGAAACATAGACTCACCCATAAAAGCACCACCCAGGGTAACTCCATATAGCCCACCTGCCAGCACTCCATCTTTGTAAGCCTCAACGCTATGTGCTAAGCCAGCTTGATAAAGCTCCGTGTATGCCCAGACAATCTCGTCATTAATCCATGTTGTCTGGCGGCATGCACACTCCCTTATCACTTCATCCCAGGCTGAATCCACCTGAATCTCAAAAACCTTCTGCCTATAGGTACGAGCAAGTCTTTTCGGTACATGAAATTGTGCCAAGTCGATAATGCAACGAGGGTCTGGCGAATACCAGCGGATAGTCCCATCATCGCCACCCATAGGAAAGATTCCCATGGCATAAGCCCTTAAGATCAGATCTAGAGTAAGGCTGGTCTCCATATGATTCCCTTATAACACCCCTCGCTTAAAGCTTGGACAGTGCTGTTG
>JACQVM010000117.1 GCA_016209785.1 Candidatus Melainabacteria bacterium
CATATCAACTCTTTAGAGACTAACTCAACTATCTCTGGAATAGAAACTTATTATCAAACTGAACAAAGTAAGGAATTGGCATCTAAGCTGCACGAATCGCTGGTGGGCAAGCTCGGTGTTCCTGATCGCGCCATTCGCAAGGCAAGATTTTACGTAATTAACCACACATCAGTTCCTGCTGTGCTTGCTGAGGTAGGTTTTATTTCTAACAGGCAAGAGCGGGAGAAGTTAATCTCTTCTGATTACCAGTGGCAGGTAGCCAATGCGCTAGCTCATGGTGTTATTCTCTATCTGGCTAACGAGTCCCCGATAGCACAGTCATCAGGCAAGAGCGTTAAAGCTGCCGTAAACAGCCAGAGCACCCATAAGAAGACAAATGAAGGATTAGGCACTAAGATAACGTCCTTGGCCGAAGCTAGTGTGACTGTAGAACATCAAGCCAGACCAACAGAACAAAAGAAACAGGAGTCGAGCCCACTTTGAGAGGTACTCAGGAAGCATCAATAAAAATTACTGGTCTTTTTGACTCTGGAGTAGGCGGACTGTCTGTACTGAGGCAGCTCAGAAAAGTTCCTAACTTGTCTGGAGACCCTGCCCTTAAGGACGGGGTTTCCGTGGGGCGGCATGAATTTCTTTACTTGGCTGACACTGCCAGGTGCCCGTATGGTAATCGAGCTGAGCAAGAGATCAGCACATTTGCCTGTGAGATTTTAAGTTGGTTTGCTGAGCGGGGGGTAAACCAAGTCATCATGGCCTGTAATACCAGTGCTGCTGTGTTGAGTACTGATGTGCGTGAGCAGTTTGGCTTGCTTATTTACGATTTAATTGCTACAACCGGGCGAGCTGTGGCATCCCTTAACGTTAGAACTGCTGTGCTAGCAACAAGTGCTACAGTAAGGAGCCATGCATTTTTGCAAGCCATTTGTCGGTACAACAGTTCAGCTCAAGTTGTGGAGATAGCTTGCCCAGAACTTGTTCCGCTAGTAGAGGCGGGACTTGCTAATCATGGTGAAACACTCGATGTGCTCAGGAAATATGTAAGGCAGCTAAGCCACCACAATGTTGGTGCTGTAGTTTTGGGCTGCACGCACTATCCGTTTTTGCGGGAGCCATTAAGGCAAATGCTTAGCCCTGGTGTGACCATTATTGACCCTGCTGAAGAACTAATGAAAGAAATGGCGAATGGCCAAGGTTTTAGTGTGTCTGGTGAACCAGACTCATTGGTGCCAAGGGTTCTAGCTCAAACAACAATGTTTGTAACTGGTTGTCCTAACAAATTCCAAGCTACCGCGGAAATTTGTTTGGGATCCAGTCTTGGTATCGTAAATGGTATTACTGTCGACGACTTAAAGAGCGCTCATGCTAAGAGGCAAACAGATTTGGTTGCTAGTAACACTGCTATAGCACCTGCGGTGGGTGCGGCTGAACAGCTTTCCTATCCAGCTTGATTGGTAAGAAGACACTAAGCACTGTATGTTAATCTCTACCAGGTAAATCTTCATGTTTTCATCAACTACGCCTGCATTAAAAACTTTTACTAGCCTTCAGGAAGCTCAAGAGGTTGCAGCTTGTTGCAACTTGTGTCCATTAGGAAATGGGCGTACCAATGTAGTGTTTGCTGATGGTAATGCTAATGCCAAACTTATGATTATCGGTGAGGGTCCAGGACAGCAAGAAGATACGAGCGGCATACCTTTTGTTGGCCGAGCTGGTCAGTTGCTTACTCGTATACTAGAGTCAGCAAATATTGATCGGCAACATGACACATATATATGCAACGTGGTTAAGTGCCGACCACCCCATAATCGGGTTCCCACCAAGGAAGAAGCAGCCATTTGCCGTTCATACCTAGAGGCCCAAATCAAGTTTGTTAAACCGAAGATTATTTTATTGGCTGGCTCAACAGCAGTGCAATATGTACTTCAGGTTAAGGATCCTATCAGTCGTATTCGCGGAAAGTGGTTTCTTAGTGGCAACGATGTTAAAGTTATGCCGATATTCCATCCGTCATATCTCTTGCGGAATGATTCCAGGGAGGTCGGAAGCCCCAAATGGTTAATGTGGCAGGACATTAAAGAAGTACGTCGAGCCTTAGATGCTTTTAGTGAAAGCAGGCAATGTCTACTAGACACTCTGGCATGAATGCTGGAGTTGAATAAGGTGAAAAGATGGGTAGAAAAGCTGATATGTTTTACAGTGAACTTTTAGAGCAACAACTGGTTGAGGCCATTAATAATGATTTTGGCAAGGCCATATTGCGCTTGCCTAATCAAGGATTGGGCGAGGTACGAGATGAGGTTTTTGTGTATTTTTCAGCAATGGCAATGCAACAAGTAAACGTCATTGCTGCCAAGCATGGCATTATAGATCCTGGTGCACTTAGTGAGCTATATCAGCTCACCAGAGCTAATCTAATCCAGGGGTTTCGTATTGGGCAAAGCATGCGCAACTCATGGCTTTCCAGTTAACTGAAGTTTGAGATTTGTCAGCAAGCACTGTTACCGGTGCATTGATATAATTTATCTCTTGGAGTGCTGTTGCCCTTCCTTGACTAAAGGGCTGCTGGCTTTTTCGTTTACCGCTCTTAAGTAAGACAAACACAAAAGCAAAAGAATAACTAAATTCACGAGCAAGAACAGCCGTGCCTTAATTTTGGCCGAGGGTGGTCTGCTAGTAGCAATGCGGGCCTTGGTGCTGAATTCTGGTACTTGGTGGCACTCCTTGCGTGATTTCGGATAGCTAAATATGCCTTGCGCTAACCTAAGCTGCACCAAAGCCTGAGGAGAAGGAAGATTGTGCCCACACTCAAGACAAAACTTTATGTTGCCATTTACTGCCGATGCACAGTAAGGACACTGGGCGAGCAAAAATTCTTTTGCACCCCCAGTGTCCTTACTGTGTGTGTCCCTAAGTTCACGCCAAAGCCTCTTGAGCTTAGCTAAGAGCCAGGTTCTTGCAGTACTGGGTAATTTGGGTTTGGTGTTATCTGACTGGTTAGCTGGCAAGACAGACACCTTTGTGCTATCCAAGCCCTGCAATGTCTTAGATTTTGTAGAGTCGTGAGTCGACGGTGTTTGTAATGGCTCATTAGACATTGTTTGTGATAAGTGTCTTAGAGATTTCAGTCTAGCTGAATCAGAAAGAATTGCTGCTTGCAGTTGTTGTCCAAATTGCTCCATTGTAGATGGCCTTGCAACCGGGTCCTTTTGCAGTGCTTTATTCAGCAGGGCAGTAAGTGCATCGCATGAAGACAGATGAGCGCTGGCTGATTTAAGAGGCATAGGATTAGCATAGAGGTGGCAATCAATCATCTCTACGGTTGAATTTGCTGTAAAAGGTAGCCGCCCGGCAAGTGATTCGTAAAGCACAACTGCTAAAGA
>JACQVM010000013.1 GCA_016209785.1 Candidatus Melainabacteria bacterium
ATATTAAAAGCATCACAAAAACGGATAAACCTTGCCCCTTTAACCGAGGCATCAATATCTAAAGTACCCGCCAAAACTTTTGGCTGATTGGCTACCAGTCCAACTGCATGACCGCCTAGTCTCGCATAACCAACAATTAAATTGGTGGCATAAAAGGGTGCAACCTCAAAGAATTCGCCATTGTCAAAAACCCTGGCAATGACATCATGCATGTCGTATGGTTTGACCGGATCGCTCGGGACAAGCATGTCTAGTCTGGAAGCATCCTCCGGCTCAGCGTCTGTCTCGGGTGCCAGATATGGAGGACTCTCCAAATTATTGCTCGGCAAATAAGAAAGGAGCTTGCGCACAAGATAAAATGAGTCTTCCTCATCCTCTGCCAAAAATTGTGCTACCCCGCTCTTTTGGTTGTGCACCAGTGCACCACCTAACTCCTCAAACGTAACATCCTCACCGGTGACGGTGCGTACAATCTCTGGTCCTGTAATAAACATAAAAGCCTGATTTTTTACCATAATGGTAAAGTCAGTTACAGCAGGGCTATAGACAGCACCACCTGCACATGGGCCATAGACAACTGAAATCTGCGGGATAACTCCCGAGGAAAAAACGTTGCGATAGAAAATGTCTGCATAGCCTGCAAGACTACTTACTCCTTCCTGAATGCGAGCCCCACCGCTTTCATTCAGACCAATTACAGGCACTCCTGTTTGATGAGCTAAATCCATTATTTTACAGACCTTCTTGGCAAATACCTCACCAAGAGCACCACCAAGGAAAGTAGCATCATGGGCAAATAAAAAAACAGTTCTACCATCAATCTTGGCTTGTCCAGTTACCACCCCATCACCAATGTCCTTTTTCTTATCCATGCCAAAGTATGTACAGCGATGAGTCGCGTAGCGATCTAATTCTATGAACGAGTCAGGATCTACCAAATGTTCAATGCGCTCACGTGCCAACAATTGCCCGCGCTCGTGCCGTTTGCGCTGGGCCTGAGCGCTTACATGGCTGGCTTGTTTCCTGCGTTCAAGGAGGTCGGCATTAGGGCTCACTATTGTGCTGTCCATAAAACTCCTTTTTTACTTTGGCATTTTTGTTCATAGTCACCGGGGCTAGGTTAGGTACGAAATAAGATTGTGTACACAAGACAAGTAAATAGTTACTGTGGAAACATCCAGCAGGCTTGTAATCAGCGGACCACTGGCATGAGCTGGGTCAATGCCAAGCCTGTGAAAGATCATGGGTATAAGCGTGCCTACTAACACACCCACTGTCATGGTCACAAACAAGGATATTCCCACAATGATTCCTAGACTGTGGTTGCCCTGGTGGAAAAGCATGCTGATAAGTGAGATAAGGGCACCACATGCCATGCCCAACAAGACACCAACTTTAACCTCATGTATTAGATTGCGCCAAGCAGCTCGCCAATTGATATGTCCTGTTGCAGTTCCCCGCACAATGATACAAGTACTTTGCGTAGCTACAGAACCAGTGACACCAGAGAGTAGTGGCATGAAGGAGGCGGCTGCGATTGTCTGCTTTATAACTGCATCAAAACGTGTGATTACGGTCGCCGACACAGTCTCAATTAGCAAAGTAACAATAAGCCAGGGTAATCTTGCCCGAAAAGAAAAGGGGACATTATAGCTTAAGGTCTCGCTCTCAGCCTCTCCGGTTATGTCAATTCCGGATGATTGGTAAATGTCTTCGGTAGCTTCTTCTTCCAAAACATCAAAGGCATCGTCAGCAGTAATGATGCCCCTCAATCTACCCTCACTGTCAACAACAGGTAAAGACAGCAGGTCATATCGACTTAATTTTTCGGCTGCTTCCTCCTGGTCAGTTTCCGTGGATACCTTGACGATGTTTGTATCCATCAGTCCTTCGACAAGTTGCTCTGGAGGAGCGGTCAATAACTCTTTCAAAGTAACTCGTCCTACCAAACGTTCTTGTTCGTCTACTACATAAACGTCGTAGACGTCCTCCTCAAAGTCCTCATACATTTCCCTTAGGTAAGGCAAAGCCTCTTGTACCAACATCTTGCTGTTCAGCGCTAAGTAGTCGGTAGACATAATGCCACCTGCAGAGTCCTCCTTGAAGGTCATGAGTTCTTCCAGGTCTTGCACTACTTCTGGATCTGTCATCTGACTTATAATGGAACGCACCTTGTCTTGGGGCAATTCCGACAAGAGATCAGCAGCATCGTCTGGAGACATTCGACTGATGAGCGGCACTATGCCAAGATCGCCGAACTCCTTCAACAAATCCCGTTGATTCTCTGGCTCAAGCTCAGCTAACACGGCACTTGCATTATCCAAATCTAGAAGTCTAAAGCAGGCAAGCCTGCATGCTTTATCAATTTCAGAAAACCACTCAGCTAAATCTGCTGGATACTGCTCATTAAGAAACAAGCGAAGTTGTTGACGGTCCCCACTCTTCAACAGGGCTTCTAGATCCCCAACACACAGAGTTTGTTGCTCGACCACCAGACATCCTCGATGAGCTAGTCAACAATATAAACAGATAGTGAACTCACCATCTCATCCAAGCAATAATAACCTAAGTGTTAATCTTCAAGATACCCAGCCAACTTGCTTGACCAGGCTGGCTGTCTTAGTTTACGAAAGGCCTTATGCTCAATCTGCCTTACACGTTCTCGAGTGATGTTAAATAAGCGCCCTACTTCTTCCAAGGTACGCTGCCGTCCATCCTCAAGCCCATAACGCAGGTGCATAATGTCGCGCTCACGTGGTGTTAGCTGGCTAAGCATGCGGTTAAGGTCTTGACGCATTAACTCCTCAACTGTCGTCGAGTCTGGGCGAGATGATTCACTGTCCTCAATCAGGTCTCCTAGATATGTCTCCTCATCACGATTTAAGGGCATCTCCATAGAAACAGGCTCACGATCAGCTTGAATGATCTCATGTACCTTGGTCACCGGCAAATCCATGGCTCGCCCGAGCTCCACTTCGGAGGGCTTGCGCCCCAGCTCCTGAGC
>JACQVM010000104.1 GCA_016209785.1 Candidatus Melainabacteria bacterium
GTACCGGCCACACAGGTCTTGGAGTGTCTGTGCGTCCAGTGCCTGATCCTCTACCACCTTGTGCTGGGCCTTGATGGCATCGAGAACCTCGGCAAACCACTCCCGCGGAATGCCCAGCACCACCTCGCCGTACATGGCAAGGAAACGGCGGTAGCAGTCCCAGGCAAAGCCGTCCGTCGTCAGCCGTGCCAGACCCTGGACGGTCTGGCTGTTGAGTCCCAAGTTTAGAATCGTGTCCATCATTCCAGGCATGGACACAGCCGCGCCAGAACGCACCGATATCAAAAGAGGATTATCGGGATTACCGAGACCTCTTCCGGTAGCTCGCTCCAGTGCTTGCATGTCCCAAGCAAGCTGATGAGTCAGCCGGGCAGGAACCCGGCGGTGTTGAGCGTAGGCACGAGCCACGCTCGTGGAGACCGTAAATCCAGGAGGAACAGGAATTTCCAGACCCACCAGTTCAGCAAGCCCGGCACCCTTGCCCCCGAGAACGGAGGGGCTCTTGGGGCCGTTCTCGCCAAACAGGAAGGCGACCTTACGGTTGCTTGCCATTGATCGTCATCCTTTCTATGTGCGCAGACATGTAGAGCCTGCTGGGGCAGGAGCAGCTCTTATGCGCACAGTTGTTAGAGGAAGCGGGCCATAGGGCACTGGAGGAAGAACAAAATGAGACGTTCCAGTGCCCTATGGCTTTGTGATAGGCGGTAGTCTGCGGGCTAGGGCTAACGCAGGAGGCTCTTACCAGCGGTTGAGCCAGCGCTCATGCCGCCGCCAGTAGTGGACTCCGGTTCGGCTCAGTACTGCAAGTAGGCATGTCAAGCCGATGAGCTGGAAGACGTAGAAGCCCATGGTCGTTCCGAATACGAAGGGTAACAGGATGATGAACCCAAAGTAGATGAGAGAACCTCGCAGCAGAATGCTGCGTTGACTCTCCAGCTTGGCCCTCGTCTGAACCTCTGTGGCTTTCGCGTTATTGTCGTCTGGCAGGGGCTCATGCCAGCACTCTTCAATCTCGCGAGACAGGATGAAGACCCCTTGGACAAGGCGCCAACTGAAACGGATGGTGACGAACAGTGTCAAGAGCAACAGTACCAGAATGACGCACATGAAGATTGAGTCCATCGGACCTTCCTTTCTTGCGACCGCGAGTCCCGTCACTGCCCTGAGATAGCAGCAGCGTACCCGTGCTTCGTGTTGTTTGCTCTCTGGATGTCACCTAACGTGACATCAGGTTGTGGTGCTCAGAAGCATGGCCAGCACCGCCACCAAGTTGTTTATGGCGTGGAACAGCATGGGACACAGCAGTGTCCCAGAGTTGAGGTAGAGCACAGCCGCTGCTGCGCCCACTACGAACAGGAACGGAAAACCGGTGAGCGTCATGTGGAGCCCGGCAAATACCGCAGCACTCAGGCACACCGCAGCTACATTGGTTACCGCTGCACCGCAATGCAAGCGTGAAAGTCTGCCCTTGCATAATGCGCTGCGAGTTGCGTTAAACAGGAAGCCCCTGAAGACCAGTTCCTCAAAGATGGGTGCGGCGACCACTGCCAAGATGCCGAATGCAACAAACTTTAGTCCCGTCAACTCCTGGACGAAGTTTGCTGCAGGATCATTCGGAGTAGGCAACAGGACTCGAAGGAAGGCGCTGACGATTACCGTTATGACAAACGCTGCCAGCGCTCGCCAGATTACGGCCCACCATCTTCCTCCGAGGGGCTCTAGGCTGAGTCCCATGGATTTCTTAAACGAAAGTCCTGCTTTGTGAAAGCAGCGGCCGAAGTAGAGGAGTTGGAGTCCAAACCCGACCAGGAACGAAATCATGGTTATTGCCACCAGAGATGTCATGTTCATGCCCTCGGCTTTTGCCAGCCAGTCGAGGTTGATATCGGGCTTGAGCCACGTAGCGATGGTCAGTCCAACGAAGAGAAGCAGCATCGGTAGCAAACTGCCTACCTGGCAGATGATCAGTCCGATGACATACTGCTTGGACATGGTTCGAAGTGTCCAGGGAAACTCTCCCTTGAGTCGAATAGTAGGGTGTGCGAGTGCTCCCCACAATTTGTCTAACAGCACCATAATGACTCCACGTAGATGGCACAGGAAGTACTGCCCGAATTGTTCGGCAGCCATTCGCTTGTGCATGCTTGAGATCACAACGCCGGTATGTCAACTCCTCCAGTCAGATCTTGTCGACCCATCCGAAGAGCATCTTCATGCCTGCCCTGATTGGAGGTCCGATGAGGCGTGCGAGCCAGTACGAGACGAGGACAACGATGCAGAGTGCAAGAGCAAATACCAGCGATCCGCAGAAGCTGTAGATAAACGCCTCGCCAGGCGTTGGCAGCCTGGCAATGAAGATGGGTCCGATGAGAGCACCAATGATGCCGGCACACCCTGCAAACCACGTCATGGTCGCTGGTGCATCACTGTGGATAGTGGGGCTGCACAGATAGAAGGCGTCGCCTGTCAACCGCCCAAAGAATGCGGACGGAACAATTCCAATCAGGGCAGCGAGAATAATCGCGCCCATAGCCATGAGTTGATCCATAGATGTCTCCTCACCTGACCGACCTGTCGACGAGATGATCTGCTTCTCTCAGGCCGAGTTGTGTCTTCTCAGGTGTCATCAGGGTTGCAAGGGTTATGCTCCTGTGGGATGGACATGATGCGGTCGGCCAAGTGGAACACCTGCCTGAAGAGCCACCGTACCGGCATGACCACAGCCGGAGTCCAGAAGTTAATGAATACGAGGACTGTGAGGACATGGCCAGACAGCACAAGTCCACCGTAGAGTCCTGTGAAAAACAATTGCCCGTAATCAACAATCTGACTTGTGAACAATCCGGCGGATGTCAGTCCCATCATGGTGCCCAAGAGGCTCACAAACGCAGCCCAGGGTGGCATCCAGGTGCGGGCGCTGACAGATCCCTCGGAAGCAAGAACATTGCCGGCAATTCTGCCAAGTACAGCCGCTAGGACGGCTCCTAGAGCCAGGCATCCGAATGCCAGCAATACTCGTATTGAGATTTCCATAGTCCATAGTCTCCTCATTCTGGAGTCATGATAGCGTAGGTGTCTTGAACATCTTGGTAGATGCACAAGACACCCGCGGTAACAAAGACCAGTACGTTGATTACGCCACCTGCTTCTCCATCCTTACGGTCAGCCCATCTCTGGCGAGGATCGAACAGGTAATGCTCTCCAGCTTGAACTGCTCAGCGACCAGGTGGTGGCAAATCTTCTGATGCTTGTGGGACATCGGACGAAGCGTCTCGTTGGCCGGCGTTGTGGCACTGTCTCCACCGAGGGAGATAGTGATGGCGAGAGCCTGCGGATCCTTCACCCACTTCGGCAGGTCCTCGCTGAGGCGCAGCGTGAGCTCACCCTCACGCTCGGACGTCAACTCATCAATAGTGAGCCAGGACTCTTTATCCACCTCGACGATGGCTTTGACGATGGTAAGCAGGGTGGCACGCACGTCCATGAGAAGGTCGCGATTGTTGACCAGCCAGGCGGGATAGATCTGTCCGCAGGTGGAATGGAAAATGTCTCCATCTTCGAGGCGGTTAGCACGGCAGAAGTCGCCATCCTCACCAAGCAGATCGCACATGGGACATGAAGCTGTTCCCATGACCGTAACCTCCTTGACGAGTCTGTTGATCTTGATCTTCATGACGAGTCCTTTCCATAACACAGTGGTGCCAACTTTGTTGGCGTGAACAGGATGCAAACGTTTGAATATCAAGCAACATCACTTGCACCAAAGTGCAACTGATGGAATAGCCAAATTAACTGCTGGGAAGAATAAGTAAGTGTTGTGTAGCCTGGATGATCAAAATGGATCGATAGATAGCCTTATCTTATATCGTGATCAAGTTCTAATTCAATTAAAATGAACAACGGTGGTAGAGCGAAAACGTAGGAGTATGGTTCTGTCCAGGATGACCTAGTAGCCGGCTATTCGCCATTAACGGACATGCTTAGCACCACATCAGGTACCAGTTGTTTTTCACGATGTGCATGCGTAATCGTCCCACTAATGGCAGTCTAAGCCACTCGCGCAGTTTGCAGTAAGTCTGCGGCGCTGTGTCTATGACTTGTGACAAATGTGACAACGTTCTGTAGCTCGCACGACTAGCGCAAATTATACAGCGTTAGCGCTAAATATGCATTGTCACGCTAGCTGTTGCACCAGAGACAATATTCATCAATACCACAGTCCATCAGTATCTTGTCTGCATGCAATTTTAGCTGTTAGTAAAATATTGTCAATAGTTGTTACTTGAAACGAAACAAAATCATTACTGATGTGTAGTGCATGTGCGTTCTTTGAAGTGAGAATAATTGTGACAAATAATATCTACCCCGAAACTATATTTGGTACCACGTGTATATATAAACTTCAAAAGTTTTAGTTACCCAATTGTCAGTCAGGTAAATCTTCATCGGCTAAAATGGGCTTATGTGTTATTGCTGTCAGTTACTGCTATCAGTTGTGATGGTTGCTATATTGGCAACCGGCTCATTTGCTGGCGAGCTACCTTTACTCTCCAGTCAACAAGAACATAAGTTGGAGCCACAAAACCCTGTGTTTGACGCAAGCAAGAGTATTCTTCAGGGTGGTATTGAGGAGCAAGTGCTGTGGGGGCGATCGGGTGCTCTGCAGGAACAACAAGCACTCGATAACCTATGGAGGAAATATTACGATGAGGGCTGGCAGAACAACCTCAAGGGCAATGTAGCAGAGGCATGGAAAAATTTTTCTTTGGCTCTGGAAATTGCTCAACAGTTTGCACAGGCAGATTCCAGACGCACCATGACATTGAGTGGTCTTGCCGCCGTTTATACTGCCAACAAGCAATATGCCGAGGCGCAACAAATCATGGCTAAGCTTGGGTACACTCAAGGAGCAGATACGCTTCAAGCGCAGCATGCAAGAAATGGTGTTGCCAATGTTCCGCTTAGCGCGAATATACAGGAAAGTAGGTTTCGGATGAGGGCAGAGAGGCTCAATTCTGTAATTCCAGGCAGGCGCTTTCTTGGCATTGGGAGGCGTCCTTGTGCATGCGAGTATTGGCACAAAAGTGTGCCTATACAAGTGCAAGACAGCTCTGGCATCAAATTGCCTAGCATTTTTGGCAGTAATGTAAATGCCAACTAAAAAAGAGATGTAATAAAAACTAGCCCCAACCTGCCGTGGTTGGGGACAAGAGAGTACAGAAAGTGGTTACTCATGGATTCAATTCCAGAGCAGCCACTTGGGTTAACCGGTTTGAAGTAATGGTTATTGAGCTGGAGCAGTTTGTCCGCCAGCTTGTGCGCCGGCCTTTTCCTTAATCTCTTCTACTTTTTTCTTGACGGCGGCCTTAATTTGTTGTCTTCTTTGCTTGCGCTTTTCGGCTTGGGCTGAGCCTTGGCCACCTGCGGGTGGGCTTTCGGCTGGTGGTTGAGTGCTTTCTTGTGCGTACGAAGGCACTGAGGATGTGCCAACGAGGGCACCAAATGCGAGGGCTAAGCTTAATGCAATAGTACGTTTCATTTACGCTCTCCTTTACTGGGAAAACACAGATTAACTGAGTTCGTACAATTACAGCAGATAGCCTTTTGATTTGCTTGAAATTGTAAAGTTAGAAGACAAGACGCCCACCGAGGGGGCTGGTGGGCGTCTTGTTGACTCCAGGGCTGATGTGGAGCCATGCTTTAATGGACAGTTACGGGGTTGTTGTAGTAGAGGTCTGGGTGACCACTGGCTTGCTGCCTTTGCTCCAGTCGACCTGATAACTACCATTGTTTTGGGTGTCAACTGAAGTTGTGGCGCCCTGTCCTTTGGTGTAGTCCGTGGTGGAGTTATAGCCATAACTGCTGCCGTCTGAGGCTGTTGCTTGCTTGCCACTGTTTCGTTGACCGGTGCCAGTCTGAGCATTGTAAGCATTGTTGCTGTATCCAGATGCTGAGCCGCCATTGGGTCCGGTGCCTTGAAAAGCACTTGCACGGCCTCCACCAACACCTTCTTGGTAGGCCCAAGCATTACCACCTTGGACGCTGCCACCATTAGGTCCGGCATAGGAACCACCCCTAAAGCCTGCCCCACCTTGCTCAGGTACGATGGCTCTGCCGCCGGCTGATTGTCCGTACTGTCCTTGTCTGGCAAAGCCACCAATCATACCGTTTTGCCCACGTGCAAAGGCTCGCCGGCCCTGGGCTTGTGAAGATGGGGTAGTCATTAGGGTGACGCATAAGAGGCTTACAGCCATGGTTGCAATTTTGGCTGTTGATTTCATCATGTCGAGCTCCTTCTAAGAGGGGAAACAAAGAGGAGAGGTGCTGATTGCACTCCCACCAGCAGTACCCCGCCTAGAAATGAAAGTTTCCTCTATGTTACTTAAACATGCCTAATAGGGCTTGTGCTTTAGGAAGTCTCGCTGTCCTTGAGCCCAAGCTAGTTGTGCCTTTATCCAAAAGATGCAAGTGGCGAATGCCTATTTGATCATCATTGGTTCGTAAACAGATCCTATAAATAAGATGGTGCCTGTTTGATCATCTTGGATTGAAAACAAAAATGGACGGTCCACAACCATTTTGAATCGCTCTGAAGGAGGATGATACATTGCACCGGCCAGCATAGAAATCTGGGTAACTGCTGCTGCTTCTGTTCCTTCTTCATCAACGGTAAGATACGTTTTATGCGTAGCTTCACCTATGTATAGCGGTGGTGGCGGCTTGTGCATGCCGCTAAAATCGGCTGCAAGTGGTTGGAAGGACAGGTGCATGCCAAGTTCTTTTAATGCTGGGATGAGTGATGTTGAGTATTCAAGTTTAAATCTGGGAAGCACTAAGTCCCCTTCCTTGTTTTTGAACCCGGACATCCACTTGTCCCAGTTATTAGCCGTGCAGTTTTTCTGAAACTCAGCCAATGTCTTGCCGACATCCGGCAAGAATATGTATGCGCTAAACTTGCCTGTGCCATAGGGAAGTCTCACAGACTGAAAATCGGCACCTTTATAGTAACTAAAGGAGCCGGATTGTCTCATTAAAGGAACTTTCTTAGTAGTACCACTAAGCAGATGAAAGTCACCATCGCGAGTGGCCTTCTTCTCAAAGGCATCTTGCCACCGCCCTTTGAAGTAGACCGCATTTAACAATACCAGCAAAGTGTCGGCGTCTAGTCTGTCTATAATGTGTGGAATCTTGTTATGGGTTTTGTCACTTACCCACTTGTTGATGTGTGTGATTGTACTGGGGTTTTTAAAGTCAAGGGTTGTGATCTCTGCAGCAAAGAGTTTGCGACATCTATCAGTGAAGCTTTTCTCGAAACTAATTGCATTGTTTGCAAAAAGTCCATTTGCTAGTTGAAGCTTAACTTCTTGATTTTTAACCAGTGCATTTATTAGGTTGGAGCATTCACTATTAAGGCTGGTAAGGCTTTTGGTAGATAAGTGTAGAGTGTTCCGAATTTCTTCTGCTGTTTTGTGTTCAGAGCCATTCAATGTCATTGTTAGTGCTGTAACCACGCTCAATGGGGATAGGAAAACATTAGTTTGTGAGTTTGCAGCACTTAACTTGTGAAAGAGATCCAGTCCAAAAGTTTTAGTTGACCCTACAATCGCTGAGTTGTGCCCCTTATTGTCTGTTTGTTGAGCGTGCTGTTGTGTGTCTTTAGTAATTGGGTGTCCTTTGACTTCTATTGCCGGACTAATTAAGAAAGTAACAGCCAAAAACCAAGAGACAACAAATCTACATTTCATTAATCTGTCCCCATAAACTGCAACACAATCTTACCTTACCAGTAAGATTGGCGAGCCTATCTATAGAGCTTACTCGTTTTGTGTTAGACAGACATATGGTCCATGTCCGGCTGTGATAATGTGAATGTTGGGAGTTTGGTTGCCCAGGTATTTCTTATTGGCTTCAATTGCCAAAAATTTATATGCTGGGTGCGAGATTGTAAAACTGCCAGCATTGCAGACTAGAAGCTTGTGCTGGTGGTGAACCATGGCGTGAATATCAAATTTATTTTTCTGCACCAAGAGCCCAGTAACAGAAATTTTTCCTTCCAAGGGTTGCCGCTCAATTCCATCAGGATCGACGAGTTCTATGGCATTGAGTGCTTTGTCAGCAATTAAGAGCTCTTCGCCAGAGCAAAGTGTGAAATCCTGTTGCTTGTCTGCCACTGTAAGGACAACAGCACTACCCTGACCAGCAAGTGTAGCAGCGCGCATGATTCCTAGGCGTGGTTGCTCAATAACTGCAAGAGCACCAGGGGTAATTTGGATTTGAGCATAAATTGTCTTTACTATAAGTGGACTTTTGCCGGCTGCTGCCAGGAGCTTGCCTTCCTTGA
>JACQVM010000110.1 GCA_016209785.1 Candidatus Melainabacteria bacterium
CGGCTCTTGCCTCCTGGATGCCCCACAATAAGCTCATCTTCGCCAATATCAATAGAAATGGTTTCACAAGCACGATAAAATCCCTTGGCCTTAAGCAAAACAGGTGGGAGCCCAGGATTGTCTTTTGCTTCTTGAGTTAAGGCAACTGCCCGCTCAATGGAAATTGAGGGTGTTACCTGCATGAAAGCTTCCCTCAATTTCTGAATTCTCACAGGAAGCACTTCTCGCCATTTTTCAATATTGGTTTTAACCATATTGCCCCTATGTTCTTACATTGCTTCGACAATTGAGTCAAAACCAAATGAACCTAACCAATTTCTTGTCTCACTTAAAAAGGACCTGTCAGGTTTCAACGTGTTGCTCAAGTGATACTCTCGTCCGAGGCGCTCATATTTTCGCATTCCTAGGCGATGGTAAGGTAGAAGGTCAACCCTTTGAATGAGTTGGTTTTTATCATGGGCATGTAAGAAGGCTGCTGTAGCCAAAATGTTGTCTTTAGTTGCGTTGATACCAGGCACAATGGGAATACGAATGACAACAGGTGTTTTGCCAGAAGAAAGGATGTGTTCCAAGTTATTCAATATTGGCTCATTGGACACGCCAGTAACAGCCTTGTGCGTTGTATTGTCCATATGCTTAAGATCAAACAAAAGAAGATCAAGTTGATTAAGTAGTGGCTCTAGTAACTCCCATGAAGCATATCCACAAGTTTCCATAACTCTGTGAATACCAAGCTGCTTGCATGCGCTGAGCAACGCCAATGCAAATTCTGGTTGCATGGCTGGCTCTCCGCCTCCAAGAGTCACCCCACCACCTGAGCTTACGTAAAATGGCAAGTCCTCCAGCACGGTTTGTAAGACCTGAGACACAGAACTTTCAAAACCAGCTCTCACCAAAGCCTCCCTGGGGCACTTATCAAGCTGGATATTGTTGCTAGCACTTGCTGCTAGACACTTGACTGCAGACTTAACTGTGTCGGGAACATTTCGTAGACTGTGGACTTTGTGATTACTGCCTTCTAGGCAAAGACCACAACCATTACAGCGCTCTTCATAAAATAAAAGCTGCTGGGACTGCTCCTGTCCTTCAGGATTCGCGCACCATGAGCAACGCAGTGGACAGCCCTTAAAAAAAACCAGTGTTCTAATGCCAGGACCGTCAGCAACGGAAAACTTCTGTATATCAAACAAATTACCGTTCATTCCAAAAATGCTATACGGCCATGAATTTAAGGGTAAAAATCTACTTGCTCTCAACGATAAAAGACAGCTCAATCTTGTTTGGCGAAGTAGGCATTGAGGTAGCAGAAGCTAGCTTGGCACCAGACTTGGGGACCACCTTAATTTCACGAGTAAAAAACACCTTGGAACTGTTAACCAGATTCTGATACTGGCTTGTGTTTAAGCTCGCACTCCGAAAAGGAGTATGCGGAATTGGATTAAAAGCAACTGAAATGGGATTGGCAGCAGCGGCAGGATATGCATAAACAAAAATCTTTTCGGCTCCACCCGATCCAGCAATTTCATAATCAAATGGACTATCTGTCCCTCCAATAACCACTGAGCTGCCAGCTTTAAGAAAACTGTCTTGCTGATAATCATTAGGAAAGATCTGGATAAGGGTATTCTTGCTGTCGTAATTAAACACCAGGATGTTGCAGTCTTGAGCAGCAGACACACTTATCTCCATTTTCTCGCCAACCTTGTATTTAGGTAGCGCTCCGCCCTTATTCAGCTTAGCTACAACAACGATGGGCCCGCCTGCGCTAAGTCCTTGATGTGCCACAGGCAGCATGGTCGAATCCAGGGCAGGATCAATATTTTGGGGGACTGATATGGTAGCAGTCTGACTAGGTGACTTTGTCTTAGTTGACACTGCTGAGCCGGTCTTGGGCACATGAAGTGGTTGTCCTGATGCTTGAGGTTTAGGGATAATTCTCTTAGAACCAACAACTTTTGGAATTACAGGTTGGCGAATTGTGCTTGTTGGCTCAAAATAAAATCCCCTAGTTTGTACACTTGGTCCAACTGGCATTGGAGTGTCCTGCCTTGTCGTGTCAGTTGGTTGCTTGCCTGAATTAAGTGAATCTTCATCTGCTAATGAGCCTTGCAAGCTCAAGGAGAATGCAAAACCAACCAGTAAAAACATTAATCCATGTGAAGCTTTCATTTTCTTTTCCTCACTGTGCCCTCGGCGCATCCATTGACCAATATAAAACGTTTTTAGGATCGGCCTTCTGGAAGTTTACTATGCGCTCAAGAAGTTCATTCCCAGATATCTTAAGTGGCCGACCAGCCGGATCACTGTTGTCCCAATCAGATTTACTTACGAGTGGAAAGTCGGAATTTAGGGCGACCAAATAAAGTTTATCTTTGGCAGAGCCTACCTTAAGTAAATTGGAGCCAAAGCGATCAATTGTTCTAGGTTGTCCAGCCTTTACATAGGCAGGAAATCCATATGGAGGATAAAAAGTATAAACATGTTTTGCATCATCAACATCAAACAAGTACAACCAACAGTCAGACCTACTCACAAGGACAATCTGAGCCTCATCACCTAATCGAAAGCTTCCTGTTGGCTTATTGAAAGTTATGTCCACAGGCATTATTGCTGGCTGTTGGATCGACCAGCCTGCTTGAATCCTTGGCCAGAGCACGAGCATGGAAACTGCTACAGTGGCAAGAAAAAACAAAGCCATAGTAAGCCCAGCCCACAACCATGACCTAAGCCAATAAGCTGCAACGTGCGATGAGGTTTGTCTTATGCCAAGCTCTCTTATGGCATCAATCCAAATAAACATCCTAACGGCCGTTGTAGGCAGATTAAGCCCAGGAAGCGTTGCCGTGTCACCACAGTGAATACCAACCACCTGGGAGCCAGCAAAGATAGCACAACCTGAATCACCCGGTGATAAGGCTAAATCATGCAGCAAATGGAAGTTGTCATGCTTACGTAGGTGTCCTAAATAACGGCCTTCCTGAGCCAATGGTTCAGGCGCCGCTGTCAGCTCACTTAAATGTATGGGATAACGAACCGCAGACAGCGTTTGGCTGGACTTTAGTTCTTGCTCGAAAGAAAAAGGAAGGGGTACTGCCAAGCAGTCAGGATGGTAAAGGCTAACCATAAGCACTGCCAGATCAAACTTTACTAGCTTGTCCGGTTGACGGACAAAGCTTGGGTGTAGCTTGATGCCTTGCACCGTATACCTATTGCCAGAGTAGGGAAATCTTACAAAAACTGACTTAGGCGAACGGGCAAATGGCTCGACCACATGCCCACAAGTTGCCAGTATATTATGGCCGACTACCCAGGCCTGCCCCAAAACAACTTCTCGTCCAGCTTCTGTAGTCAGCACCTGAGCAAAAGCAGGTGCAAGCTTGTCCGATAAAACGGATCCAGCTAAAGATGTTGCCAACCTCTTGTCTACAGACACATCCAATATTTTCCGAGGCCACTATCAATCTATTTCACCACAAAACAAAGAGCAAGTTATCCTTATCGAGGCGCTATTATGGAAATTTGGCAAGCCGGTGGTGTAGCTTATATTAAGGTAGCGTCTCGCGCAAGGTGGACCTGTGCTTTCAAGCCCAGCTGATCTCCAGGAGATTGTAGAACTTGTACCCGAATGGCGTGCTTGTGTTGCTGAGTCGATTGGCCAGGGCAAGTTTGGGCTCCATGAAGTATTAGCTCAGATTGGCGCTAAGAACATTTTTGATAAAGCACTTTCGCTCGCTCGGAGCAGGGACAGATTTCTGATTCTCATCAGGGACGGCTATTATCAGCCTCATCTCTACAAGATGCTCACAACAAACCAGAATCTACGCAGGTTCTGGGTGCAAAGGCGAGTTGCCCCAGAGTCTCAACGTCAG
>JACQVM010000109.1 GCA_016209785.1 Candidatus Melainabacteria bacterium
CTTGGGCAGGGTTGGAGGCACGAGCCGTATGATGCGAAAGTATCATGTACGGTTCTTGAAGGGGCTGGGTGTGGCGACACACCCATGCCTACTTAGCAGCAAGCTGCGACTATGAGCAGCAGGAGGCCAACAATGGCAATGGCACTGACAAAGGAATACCAGAAGCTGATCAGGCGGTTCCCACTGCTTCCGTTGCACAATGACGCCGATCACGAAGCTGCGATGTTGGTCATCACCGAACTGCTAGACCGCAAGGACAGTCTGACGCCAGAAGAGGCTGGCTACCTAACGGTTATCGAGCAGTTGGTGGACACGTATGAAAACAATGATCCAGAAGTCCGTGCATTGATGGCACGGGCCGCCAACATCTCGCCGGCGGAATCACTTCAGTATCTGATGGAGCAAGGCAACCTGACGCTGAGTGGACTAGCCGGCGAAATTGGTTGTGATAAAGGCAACCTCTCATCATTTCTTGCCGGTAAACGCGGACTCAGCAAGTCCAATGCCGTCAAGCTGGCGGAACGGTTCAAGGTGTCCGTGGCTCTCTTCTTGCCAACGCCGAGAGCGGCCAGCTAAAGATCCGAATGGGCAATCTCGGACTGATTAGCAATGAACGCTACGCGCCCTGCACCCCACTGAATCCGACTTGAGCAATTAACAGATTGTGTCATCAATTATGCCTCGCTACCAAACATAATTGATTGCCAGCCAGAAAGCTTCCGGTAATGGATTCAGGAATTGATTCAGCAGACATCCGCACACTTCCATAAACTCGAAGATTCTTTGCGCAAGTTCCGCGGAGTCACGCGAACATTGCGTACCAACCGCAACTGTCGGCAGACTCCCGCATATTCGGAGATTTGCGGAAGATTCGCGAAGATCTGGCAGGCAAGATATGTGCCGTACCGGTACGCGGCAAGCCGCTAACCGTTCCATCACGGGTGGTGCTTATTTGCAACTTCGTTGCTCAACGCGAACTTTTATGCGTTTTGTTCGACTTCAATTTCCACAATGTCACCATCATGTAAATTGAATACATCACGGAACTTAATTGCGGCAGCAATCTCTATAACGCTTTTGGGATGATCTCCAAGACCTTGTTCATTACCATCTGTTCGCAATATGAATGCATTCTGCCCTAGAATCTTGCAAGGTACAAGGCTCACTGAAACAGTGCCGCCGTATTCCTCTTTCTCCAATCGAAGGGGATTATTTGGCAATGAATAATCCTGTTCAAGCTGAACATTTAAAGTTCCTGGAAAAAACCTCACCCCAGTTTTTCGCAAATAATGGGCTTCCAGTTTCTCGATCCAGTATGAAAAGTCGCCAATGCCGCTGCATACTTTTCCTCTAAGAACTCTCATCCGGTATTCCCTTCCTTACTGCAAGATGTTCCATTCGACCACGCTGGAAATTTGGGCTGTTGAGGATATCTTGGAACATAACAGTAATTGAACTAGTTTGGACAGTGAATTGTAAATGATTATGCCACTACAAGCCTGAAGGTATTATTCTCTGCCTGCAAAAGTCCGGCCGTGGGTGTGGCAAAGTGCGAGCCAATGAAAAGAGCTTGAGTATCAACAAACCTGTCCAGCAAAGCGCGGCGGGAGACAGTCGCTTGACCAGGATCTGTGTCTGAAATGGTAGGCCAATCAGGATGGGCTATTTGACAGGGATGATGAGTGGCATCTCCGGTAATGACCGCTTGCTCTTGCCCTGATGCAATTAAAACACTTACGTGAGCAGGAGTATGTCCAGGCGTTGGGAACAAGGAGATTTCATCGGTTATTGAATAATTCATTGGCACCAGATCGGCCAAACCGGCGTCAAAAACGGGCATAACGGAATCTTCGAATCCAGCGTGATCGTCCTCAATTTCCCGCTCCGGACGACTCTTCCAATAGCTGAATTCCTGTTCGGCGAATAAGTACCGCGCTCTGGGAAAAGTTGGTCTCCATCTTCCATCAACTAGCATCGTATTCCAACCGACATGATCGAAGTGTAAGTGGGTACACAGCACGATATCAATGGACTGTGATTTAAGTCCGGCCCGATCCAGACATTTCAAGAAATCCGTCTGCAGGTTATTCCATTCAGCAATCTCGCTGCGCTTCTTGTCATTTCCAATACAGGTATCAACCAGAATGCAGGCATCCGGTGTTTGGACAATAAACGCTTGAACAAGCGCTTTCAGACGGTTCTTATCGTCAACAAAATGTGGTTTGAGCCAAGAGATTTTGGCGATATTGTCAGTGGTGGCATTCGGAATAATTTGTTGAATGATGTTGCCAGCCTCGACCTCAACAATGGGTGTGATTTTTATGTTGCCCACTTTCCAGGTGCTGGACGTCATCTCATTTCTCCAATCATCGTGGTCGATACACCTTAGCAATTGTGTTGTTGGTTCCAAGGAGCGCGATAGAGCGTCTACAGGCAATTGAGCTAATCCGGCTTTGTGGCACTGCCCCAAATGGTGGTAGCATTATACTCACACAGTTTGTCAAGATCGTAAAGGCGTACCGAGGTCACACCACCCTGGTCATATTCATCTCTTGCCAGTGACCTATTGCAGCACGCTACATCCGCGGTCGATCTTGGAACGGGTGGTGGCGAGCGGTTACGTGCTTTTAAGGAGGTTTTTCCAAAACATTTGACTGCGACGGAAGGCTATGCCCCCAACCTCCATTTAGCACGCGAACGCCTTAAACCATTTGGGATAGATGTATTTGAATCTGCAGGATTGCTCACACAGATCTTGCCATTCGTGAATGAAGCATTTGACCTAGTTCTTGACCGGCATACGCCGTTCAATGTGGGGTGGGATACACACACCGTAGGCAATACCACAGAAGTGCCAGAAGTTATACCCGAGCGCTGCCCAAAATGTGCCGTGAGATGGCCTGAATCCTGCCGAATCCGACGCAGTGGCCGCAGAGGCCGTGCATACCATTTCAGGTAGCCTACTGTAACCACTCCACCATACTTAACCCGTCTCGGCGAATCTGGTGACACAGTGGTGACACAAAAGATCGCTGTTTGTAGAAATGGCTCCCGAGGCTGGATTCGAACCAGCGACCAAGTGATTAACAGTCACCTGCGCTACCGCTGCGCTACTCGGGAACAGCCAATCCGGAGTTTGATTATATCACCCGGCATACTCTTGGGGAGCAACTTAGGACACGCCGACAGACCAGGTTCTATCTCAAACCATAAGACTAGCAACATGTTTTGATGTACAACACGGTAATCTAGTATTGCTTGACAGCAGGACTATGCATAAATACTTTAGGGTATACTTTAAGCAAATTGTTATAGTAATGCTGCCTCTGAGCGTGGCTAATCTAAAGGATGGCTGAGATGGGTTTGTTTGGGACGGAGAAGACAAGCAAAGGTACGGTAGATGAAGTTGCCCAGATGATTGAGCGTTACTTCCATCGACGTGAGCTAAATCCCAAGAACCAAGAACTCCCAGGAGCCGAGGGGTATGGTTGGTGGCTTACTGAAGGAAGTGCCAAGATTTATATTTTTGTACAGGAGGCTCCAACGGGTCCTGTGTTGAGAATCACAAGCCCACTGGTCTACCTTCCGGAGACAAATCGAGAAGGATTCTATCGTAAGCTGCTTAACATTAACTGCAATCTTAGCAGTTGTGCCCTAGCAATACACGAGGACACTGTTTTGGTGGTTGCACAACGTCCAACTTTGGGGCTCGAACAAGAAGAGTTGGATGCGCTGGTGTGGAATGTAGCTTATGTAGCTGATCTTCTGGACAACGAGCTTTCTTGTGAGTTTAAGGTGCCATTGTATTCTCAGCGCACCTCCTGAGGAATCATCCAAACATTGGAGCCGTGACACAATCATCTGATTTGACCGATGGAGACATTGCGTATGTTTGTAATCTGGCAATACAAGCCGGAGAGCTTGCGGCCCGGATGCGCGAGGGAGTGCAAGTCAGGGAAAAGACAGGGCCTCATGATTTGGTGACTGAAGCTGATTGTGAGCTTTCTCGGCTGCTAAGCGAGAGCATCCAAAGTCGATTTGTTAAGGATACGGTGGTATCGGAGGAAGACACACAGCAGTCCACGGGATCTGCGTCTGCCAAGACGTGGCTAATAGACCCTATCGATGGTACCGACAATTACCTACGCAATGATGGGCAGTATTCAGTTATGGTTGGGCTCATAATAGACCAGATGCCAGTGTTTGGCTGGGTTTATGCTCCAGCCTCAGGCATTAGTTATTTTGGTGGACCAGGATATGGTGCCTGGAAAAGTACAGCTAGCCAAGCACGACAAAGATATGAGCGTTTGCCTTCACTGGATCTCAATGGTACCAAAAGAGTTATGATGGGTTTTAGAGACAGAAAGTCTCACCCGTGGGTACTTGACTTACCCAATGTACAGTTTGTCAAGTCCGGTAGTATTGGTTTGAAGATTGCAAGAATATTGGACAATGAAGCTGACATGTTTGTGCATTTGTCAGGCAAACTTAAGGTCTGGGATACAGCAGGACCAGTGGCAATTGCCCTGGGTGCAGGACTGGAAGTAGGACAACTGGTAGCTGATGGACTCCCCTTTAATTTGCCATCTCTCGAGCAGCGCTCAACCGTTGTCATTGGACGAGCTAACTGCCTGTCATGGTGTCGGCGTCACCTCCTTCACAGTTAGATAAATGACCATCATAGTTCGCCAAACTCAGCTTAATGACCTTTGTGCTCAAATAGATGCAGCAGGGCGTTTTGCCATGGATTTAGAGTTTATCCCTGAGCGTACCTACGATCCACAGTTGTGTCTGGTGCAGGTTGCAACTGATAGTGGAGCTTACATTATTGATCCCTTGGTACTGCCGGAACTTAACAGTCTGTGGCAACGAGTGGCTAGTCCAGAGATTCTTGTTGTACTACATGCTGCCGAGCAAGATCTTGACCTTGTCTGGACGTTCTCCAGCCTTTTACCGCAAAACGTAATAGACACTCAAATTGCGGCAGGTTTTGCTGGCTATGGCTATCCGGTTGGCTATGGCAAATTGTTGAGCCGGTTGTTAGATGTGCATATCTCCAAGACTGAAAGTTATACTGACTGGACCAATCGGCCATTAACAGACTCACAAATTGACTATGCGCTAGATGATGTGCGACACCTCTTGCCTGTCTATGATGCCTTATGTGAAAGACTTAACAAGTCCGAGAGGCTTAGCTGGGTGGAAGAGGAATGCAGGAGGTATTCCAGTACCAGTCAATATGAATCAGATCGTTGTCAGGAGTTCTTGCGAATTAAGGGGGCTAGCAGCTTGTCACGACGTGGACTGGCTGTCTTGAAGTCCCTTTGTGAGTGGCGTGATCAGGAGGCATATACCATTAACAGGCCTCCACGATCTTTGATCGCTGATAATATTCTCTTGGAACTAAGTCGACGCCCTCCTCAAAACGTTAGCGACATTCAACGAATTCGCGGAGTGCGGCCAGATCAAATTCGATCACTTGGTGACAAATTAATCAGGGCTATTGAGTGTGGGCTTCACCTGCCAGACGAAAAATGCCCAGTCTGGCCATCCTTTAGGAATCCGCCGAGACGTGATGTTCTCATTGTGGATGTTCTTTTTGCTGCCTTGAAGATTATTTGCTATCAGCTCGAAATAGCACCAGAACTAGTGGCAACACGCAATGATCTTGAAACTCTCGTGCGTAGCCACAAAGAAGGTACATTGAGTTCTGATGCACTGACATTGCTTGCAGGTTGGCGTTATGAGCTGGCAGGAAAGGTACTGCTGGATTTGCTTGAGGGTTCTGCATTATCGCTCAAGGTGACCTCAGGTGATCCACCAGTAATCTTGGATGTGGACAGACCAGCAGCAAGGAAACCCAGCCCTTAAGGGCGGGGATTTGACTGCCAGTTGGCAAAATAGGAGATGAGTCAGTATGCTGGAGATGAGTAGCTTGCTGGAGCCAAATGAGTCATGGTAAGGAGGGATTTTGCTGATACAGCTTTAAGCCTGGCGTTCGTTCTGGCTTGGCTTGGCTTGATACCCGCTGCTGGCAATGAGCCAGGTGTCTCCAGCCGGTTAAAGCAGTATGAGGAGATTGTCTTTGGGCAAGCACGATCCAAGAACCCTATTGTGAGCAGAATGAGGGTGTTAGAGGAACAGGTACTGGGCAAAGTACAAAATGGAAGCTTGCACAATCGGCTTGATGCAATCCAAAAAGTGCTTGAGGCGAGTACATCTCAAGCACTGCCACCGCCGGTGGCACCATCAATCCACACATCAATCTCTAATACGTCTGGCAAATCTAGCCAACTGAAGGAAGGACATATAGAGACACATGACCAACTTGCCATCGAAGTCAATGACCTAATACGAGATGGTATGGAAGCATACCGTCATGGGAATTTACTTGAGTCTGAGAAACTATTTCATGAGGTGCTAGGGCTTGATTGCAATAATCCCAATGCATGGTTTAATCTTGGGGTTATTGCAGAAAGGCAAGGCAATCTTTATTCTGCACTGAGTTATTATCGAGCAGCCTTAGGTGCAAGTCTAGGAGATCGTGAAGCTCAGGAGGCTGTCGTTGCTGTGGAAAATAAATTACGTGCCATACAAGGAACAGGCAGTGATGCACGGCTTTCTCGGCAATGGCCTGCAGCTAGTGATCAGCCAATGTATGGTGAGTACCATGGTCGTGTGCATCAGCCTAATTTTCCAACAGTGCCTGTTACACAAAAGCCAGAGCAACGTGGCGGCTTTGGTAAGTTTGCCGGTTCAGCAGCCCGGGCCGCGCTTGGTATAGGGCTTAGTGCTGCTCTTGGTGGTACGGGCATTCGCTGCCCAATGTGCAGGCTAGTGCGTTTGAGGTTTTAGTCTTGTGGGTGCTGAGATGTTACGTTTGTGGAAATTGGCCGGTTGCCTGATGGTAATTTTTTATGGAACCATGTTCATTGGAGCTGATGCAGCTTCTGGTAACGAGAGCTCAACGGCATGGGTGTTCCAGACTGTGCATGATTGCACCACATCTGGAGGCAGTGCAGACTTAAGCCGGCTGCGACTCAAGCGCTCTGAGGAATTGTTGGGGCACAAGGAGACCGGCATTCATATGCCTGGTGTCATTCCTTTGCATGCGTGCTGTCCAACTGGTGTAGAAATGTCTGTGGGCGATAGTCAAACCCCGGCATTAATGCCGGGGTGTATTGAGGAATTTGGCGGGGGCTTGCACGCCCGCCAAACAGATCTGAAAGACCCCACCCTTAAGGGTGGGGTC
>JACQVM010000120.1 GCA_016209785.1 Candidatus Melainabacteria bacterium
AAGTAGATGAGCTGTTTCAGGGTGCTTTTGACGATGACAAATTTAACAACCGCAAAGTTGACGGCTACGTCAAAGTAACTCAAATGTTGATGAGCAACATTGGCTCTGCAGCTCAAGATGTAAATGACCTGGCCTCTGAAGGTAAAGAGTTGCAGAAGATGACCAACGACGCCATGGTCATGGCAGCCATTACAGTTGCTACTGCTGGCACTGGGGCTGTGTTTTCAGCAGCAGCAGGTGCGGGCAAGATGACAATGGTGGCAGCATACTCAGCGGAACTAGGAGCCGGTACTGTGTTAGGTGCAGGCATCTCTGTTGCAGGACGAGCCTCGGACAAAAGTAATTGGGTAGAAAATGCGGGTGCTGGTGCCTTAGAAGGGTTTTCTATGGCCGCTGGCTCAGTTCTGGCCAAAGGCGTAGGACAAATTGGTCAACTTAAGCAAATTCAGCAAGTAGCAACGATGGCCAAGGCTGGTGAGCAACTTTCTGCTGAACAAGCTGCACTTCTCAATACTGCCCTGGGACGGATGGTACGTGCTGGCTGCAGCGAGTCTGTCATCAAGGCTGCCTACTATGGCTCTCGTGGAGTTGATGCAGCTATGCAGACAACTTTATTTACAGCCTCTGGTGCTATAAGAGAAAAGGATTGGAGTCATTTTAGCGCACAAAATCTAGCACTGGGTACTGTCTGGATGTTGGCAGGGCAGGGTGTTGGTCATCTTACAAAAGGAGGCGCATACAGAAGGATTGGCATAGCAGAAGAGGATCTTCGCCATCTTACAAAGGGTGCTGCACTTAGAGCCCTTGGCATTACAGAGCATGGAATTGCGGCACGAGCAATAAATGATACTGTGATGGCTTACACCAACTCAAGTATGGGTGCCATGACCCAAGCATGGGATCAAGAGCGCATGCGCATTGCCCAGGAGTTGCACCTAGACCCAGATCTAGTTACCAACGAAATGATGAAGGGTCGGGTAAGTTATAGCAACATGTTCCAGACCATGAACAAGGCAGGATTTATTGGTGCGCTAACGGCTCCAGTCCTTACCGTTGCCACGCATCCTTTGCAGGTTGGTGCTGAAAGGGCGCTGGGCATAAAGAAAGGTCCAGATGGACAGGTAATAAGGCCTGGCGAACCAACAACTACTCGTCCGCCAGAAGCTACTACCGCACCGGTGGGCAACGAAGGTGCATTGCCTGTGCTTATCATTGGTGAGGGTGGTGGCAGACAAGCGCCTGCAGGAGGCGAGCCTAAGACAGCCGGAGCAACTCCAGAGGCTGCCGGTGGTCAACAGACATTAGCGCGCACGTCCAGTGAAAGTCCTACAGAGGTCCATACATCACGAACAAGTGACTTGCCAACCAGATCTGAGCATACAGTGATTACAAATGCACAAGGACAGGTTGAGAGTGTTGTTGATGCAAAAGGTGTCCAGTACTCAGTTGTTCGTGATGGGGCTGGTGAGCTTAGAAGACTTACATCTTCTACTGGAGAAACCTTTGAAAGAGTTGCGGGAACACAACACACTTACAAGCGGGTTAAAGACGGGGTAACCGAGGCAGTTAGAAATCTTCGCGTAGGTGAAGATGGCAGCATTCAATACGTGGATAAACGGGGAGACACCTATACACGTAGAGTCGATGGCAGCGTAGAACAATTGCCGCGCTCTTCACCGACTGCTGATTTGTCCACAAGACCTGAGGCTTCAGTTGTTAAGAATGAACAAGGGCTAGTTGAACGTGTTGTTGATGCATCAGGAGCTGTGAGGCGAACAATTGAGTATGGTACTGACATGGCTGGAAAACCTTTTTTTAAAAGGATAGTCAATGCTGATGGCTCCATAATGACAAGCTCCAACGGAACCGACTGGCAAGTCACACCACGTCCTGGAAGTCCTGCCAGTGAAGGAGTTAGAGAGTTTAGAGCCATTGTTCGTATTGACGACAATGGTGCCCTAAGGATAACTAGCAGAGATTTTGTTCGGACAGAGTTTGCAGACGGTACTACTAAGATTCAGCCGCCATTTTTGGTGGTAGGACACAGTGAGCTTGACGCGTCTGGCCGTGTCAGTAGGGTGGTTGATGCAAACAGAAACCAGTACACGGTGACTCGTGATGAAGCTGGTGGGCTGACAAAACTTACATCCTCTACCGGGGAAACTTTTGAGAGAATGCCAGGAACCCAAAACACCTACAAAAGGGTGAATGATGGTGCTGCTGAAGCAGTAACGTATCTGCATGTAAATGAAGATGGCACCATTCAGTACAAAGATAGACATGGTGATGTGTATACACGTAGGGTTGACGGCAGCACAGCAAGAACTGACCGCAATGGACGAAGGACAGTCTTAGATGTCAATCCTTTTGCTGAGCGGGCACAGATTGAAAGACTGTCCATGGTTCACACTGCACCTTCGGAACGAGTCCGTATTTCATCTGCCATGCGGGAATTTGAAACAAGGGCTAAACGGTTAGGGCTTGATCCTAAGGAAGTAGCTAAGACGTACCATGAAGTTTCAGAGCTAATGCGTACTGAAAGTCAGCTTGTGCCAAAGTCAGAGCGCATGGAAATTGCCGAGCAGCTCTTAAGAAATGCGGCACGGCCTTTTGATGTCAATCAAGGGCAACATAACACCTGTAACA
>JACQVM010000121.1 GCA_016209785.1 Candidatus Melainabacteria bacterium
TCCATACACAGTTGCTGATGAGGCACAAATACCACGAATTACTTTATTGAGAAATAAGACTTTGATGGATCTTGTGGCTCAGGAAAAACACGGTGCCTCAGTAACGGCTGATGAGACGATAAGACAATTAGAAGAACTTGAAGAGTGCAACCGGGCTCTTGAAGAGCGAATTGCTGAGCTTGAATTAGAAAAGGTTTCTTTTCTCAAGGATAAGCAAGATGCCTGGCAACAGGGGTATGAGGCTGGTTTGCGTGAAGGGCTTGCTCAAGGTAGTGACATTGAAGTTGGTGAAGCGATAGACCTTACCGATACAGTAGATGAGACGTGCGTGTTTGATACAAGTGATTTGGTTGCTCAAGATTTCTCGGCAGACACTGTAGACGAGCTTGAACTGCCACTGGATGGCTTGGAGTCTGTCCTTGAGGAATGTGTGGAGGAAGGACAATCGGCAGGTGACAGTGCCCTACTGGATTATCAAAACACTGATGATCCAGATGTTGAAATGGAAGAGCCATTAAGTGATGAACAAATGGCTGCTGGGCAGGTTGCTCAAACTGAATTTAATCAAGAGGAATTACGGGATTTGCTTAAGTATCGCTTTGGACGCTCTTCTGAGGTCCAGCAAGCCCCTCAGGAAGTAGAGGTAGCCAAGCCCTTGGCGGGTAGTAAGTTTGTGGGCGGTAAACGCGCTACTGAAGAACAACCACCCCGAGAAGTTGCTGTGCGCAATGTGCCACCTAACGTTCGTAAGGCTTGTCTGGTGTTAGGTTTAAGACCAGAGGAGCTGACCCGCGAGTTAGTTCACAAGGCATGGAAGAAGGAAATGACCAACCCAGGTACTCACCCAGACATTGGTGGTGAAACAGAGATTGCCATATACATTAATACAGCTAGAGATACACTATACCGTTGGCTAGATGCACAAGCTCCGAAACTTGGCAAAAAGTTTGGTACTGCTACCAGGGAAATGTCTAAGGTGCCCGATAAGCCTCTCCCTGAAAATCCCAAGTCAGAGGATTTTGGTTAAGCTGTGGCTTCATGACTGAATTATGGTAGTGACAGAGGATTAAGCAGGCAACCATGGAAAAACCTGTTGTGGCCATAGTAGGCTGCCCAAACGTTGGGAAATCAACTTTTTTTAACAGATGTGTTGGCTCACGTGCAGCAATTGTTGATGATATGCCTGGCGTGACACGCGACAGGCTTTATAGTGAAGCCGACTGGGCCGGTCATAGATTCTATTTGGTGGACACTGGCGGTCTGGTGATTGACAGCAAGGAGGAAATTGAAACACAGGTGAGACGCCAGGCTCAGTTGGCTATTGGGGAGGCGGATGTAATTGTTTTTTTGGTTGATGGAAAGTCTGGGTTGTCTGGTTCAGATCAATCTGTGGCAAATCTGCTCAGGCGAACTGACAAACCTGTAATTCTAGCGGTCAATAAAATTGACGAGCCTCATGAAGAAGCTAACGTGCCAGAGTTTTACCAGCTAGGTTTAGGCGAGCCAATTGGAATCTCGGCCATGCGCGGCTCGGGTGGTGTAGGTGATTTGCTTGATCAAGTGGTCAAGGTGTTTCCACACGCTAAGCCAAAGGAAACCAGATCCCACGAAGAGTCTAATGCAGTAGAAAAAACCAGTTTTGGTGTCGCCATTGTCGGTCGCCCCAATGTTGGTAAATCTTCATTGTTAAATGCATTGTGTGGTGTCGGAAGGTCTATTGTATCGACTGTACCAGGCACCACCCGTGATGCAATTGATACAATCATCAAGTTTAAAGGACAAGAAATTACTTTGACTGATACGGCCGGTATTCGCCGCAAGTCGAAAGTTCCGTATGGTATTGAGGCTTTTGCTGTAGTAAGGGCGTTAAAGGCTATTTCTAGATCAGATGTCGTCGTCTTACTGCTAGATGCAACTGATGAGATTTCGGATCAAGATCAGAAGATTGCCGCAAGAATTGATGAGTCTGGTAAAGCTGCAGTCATTGTGCTTAACAAATGGGATTTGGTTGAGGACAGGTCGTCTGCCAGTATGAATAAGTTTGTTGATGAGGTAAGACGCAACTTACCGCATCTGAAGTATAGTGAGGTCATTTTTGTAAGTGCTGTTACCAAACAAAGGGTAATGAACATTCTTGAAGCAGCCCAGAGGGCATACGAGGCGTCTTGCAAGAGAGTTGGGACACATCTTGTCAACCGAGTGATTAACGAAGCTGTGGCTCTTGTGCCACCGCCAGCCAGCAAGAGAGGAAAAAGGCTAAGAGCTTATTACAGTACTCAGGTAGCAAATCAGCCTCCTACATTTGTCATTTTTATCAATGAAGACAAGTTGCTGACGGATAGTTACAAGGTTTACTTGGAGCGCAAAATTCGTGAAGCCTTTGGTTTTCAGGGCACTGCTATAAGAATTTTGGCACGAGCTAAGGAGAGGCAAAGGTAGTAAAGTTTGGGTGATAGGTGCACCGAGCCTGGGGCGTTATAATGCTAACTGTAGTTGGCCTTCTTGTTTTGGGATATCTCGTTGGTTCTGTACCAACTGGGTATTGGTTGGTTAAGGCTATCAAGGGTATTGATATTCGTACCTGTGGCAGTGGATCTACCGGCGCCACGAATGTTCTAAGAGCAGCCGGCCGTGGAGCTGCTGGCTTTGTTTTGTTCGTTGATGCCTTGAAGGGCTATTTCCCTGTATGGCTGGCTATGTCTGTTGAATCTCAGGGGGCGTTAGCCAATATGCCTTTGTCTCACTTGCATCTAGTACCGCCGGCAGTGGCAGTATGTTCGTTGGTAGGACACAGCCGATCAATCTTTCTGGGGTTTCAGGGAGGCAAGAGTGCTGCAACAGGGCTTGGTACGTTGTGTGCTCTTCAGCCCTATTCAGCTATATTGTCTTTTGGACTTTGGTGGGTAGTTGTTTGGCTGACGCGATTTGTATCGCTAGCGTCAATCGTTGCTTGCTGGGTATCCGGCGTTTTGACCTTGCTGTTTGGTTCACCACTTAGTTATGTGGGATATTGTTTTATTGGTGCCGTGTATATAACCCTAAGACATAAATTAAACATCAAACGACTGTTGACTGGTACGGAGACAAGAATTGGTGAGAAAACGCAGGAGTAGTTGATGATATTCAAGGTTGGAGCCATGAAGCTGTTCAGTATTGCTGCCATTGTATTGAGTTTGCTGTGCCTGGCAGATCTAAGTGGTTTACCCATTCTAGATCCTGGGCTGTGTCAGTCATCGCATAGCCAAACTAGAGGGTCAACTCCCGGTGCTGCTTTGCATGGCAACAAATACTCTTCCGGGCATAAA
>JACQVM010000122.1 GCA_016209785.1 Candidatus Melainabacteria bacterium
GCCCCAGACAATTCAGTTTCTGTAGGTTTTCGCCCTAGCTCTTGGGACAATCGTGCACTTGCCTTCTTCATCTTGTTAATAGACTCAACCATATGGACAGGCACCCGAATTGTACGTGACTTATCCGCCAGACCACGACTAATGGCTTGCCTTATCCACCAAGTAGCATAAGTACTAAACTTAAAACCTTTTGTATGATCAAACTTTTCTGCTGCCCGAATTAAACCCAGATTTCCTTCCTGGATAAGATCCTGGAAAGGTAGACCACGATTTACATATTTTTTTGCTATTGAAATAACCAGACGTAGGTTTGCCTGAATAAGGCGCTTCTTAGCATCGCGATCCCCCTTAGCAATTTGCCGGGCAAGTTCAATCTCTTCGTCAGGTTTCACCATTTTGACCCGTCCAATTTCCCTCAAGTAAAGGCGAACTGAGTCCTCTGTAAAAGCATCGCCAGAACGAGATGATGAGGCTGATTCATCAGCCTCTCCCTCCAGCAACAACTCTTCATCCTGACTGAATACATTGATGTCAGTCCAGTCCTCAGATGCATCCTCCTTAACTCGTGAAGCCAACTTTGCACACTCCTGTAGTTTAAGTACTCGGTCCACTCTAACGGTTATTTACCCAGTTCAACTAATTCTGTAGCAGTCAAGAGGGGGGTTAAGTTTTGTAAAATAGAAGAATTTACCTTGGCAAAAGGCTACCACGAGCTGCCAAAGAAAGCATTATCTGTAAGAAAGAGGAGCTTAAGTGGTACAGAACTAGTACGCCTGTGTGGGTGTAATACTCCTAGCTCTATTGTCTTGCATGCTCTTCTGAGCTATGCGGCAGAAAAAGGTGGTTGGTTGGTGACTAACAATGCTTCAAGGTAGCCTCAAAGATGTAAGCCTGCCTGGATTGATGCAGTTTCTTGCCAATGAAGACAACAAGAGCTATCGCCTAACTATTGAAAAAGGAGCTGTGCCGGGTGAAATATTGATATCGTCAGGACAATTGGTATCAGCTAGCTACGGGCTCTTGCGGGGAGAAGATGCGCTTAGCGAGTTTCTTACCTGGGATGAAGGTGATTTTACGGTAGAACGCTTGCCACCTCCGCTGGAGACAACAATTGCCAAGAACATAGACATCCGTCTCAAACAAAGTGTAGCCTTTGCTGATCAAGCTTCTTTCCTGCTTGCAGACAATATTGGGCTAAATACTGTAATTCGACCCTCTAGGATGTTTGGCACACCGGCTTGGCAGGAATCATCTAAGCTCCAGCCTTTAGCCCGTGAAGACTTTCTCATACTCGGATGGTTGTCTACTGGACGGACAATGCGTCAAGCAATGCGCGAGTTTGCCTTTGATCTTGTCCAGTCCGTTGCCATACTGTACAGGCTAGTGTTGACACGATCTGTAGAGGTTGTTCGTACCACCGTTTCTAAAGAGATTGCAGCTCACACAGCCAGACATATTGAAAGGAAGCCAGAAACGTCGCCTGTAGTGTCAAATGTTGATGATTCTCCCAACAAGCATCATCAAGGACCACCCAAGGCAACATCGCCTGAGATGCTCGCTACAACGCCAGAGGCCAATCCAGCAGCCGATGCATCTTGCCGCCGTACCACCGTGCTGCCTATAATCTCCATAGACATTGAACGGCTCATGAAGGCTACTTTCAGCATTACAGAGTTTGGTTTCTTGGCACTTAAAAACCCTTCACTTGATGAAGGTATTCGCCAGATCCTCCTAAGCGTAGAGAAGGGTAAGACTTTGGAAGCTGTGATTGCAGAGGCATCCCGGCAACCTCAGGCTATGCTTTCCACATATCGTTACTGCCTGGAACGTGGTTATATCACCAACCCAGACTCAGTCTTGTCCTTAACAGCAGATTTGCTGCTTGGGCGCACAGAGCTTGATCAGTATCTTTTGCAGCGCCGGCGTGTTACCGGTGAACAGCTAAGGGAGCTTGTGCAGGCTGCCCGTACCCAAGGTGTCAAACTATCTCAAGCGTTGGTTGAACATGGCTTCCTTTGCTCAGAAGATCTCGAAACCATCATGGACAAAAGACAACGCTTTGCCAAAACATAAGAGCAGCTTACTAAATTATGACCAACATGATCTGGTATATTCTGCTTTCACAAGATCCAATCCTTAGGAGTCTCACATGACACACAAGTACAACCCAAAGGAAAAGCAAAAGCGGCGCAAAGCCAAATTGCGACGCAAACAAGCAAGGGTTCGCCAAGCAATTGCTCAGTCCCGCGACAAAAAGAGCTAGTGTGGGGAGCAAAGACTTAAATGAAGCGTATTATGTCAGGCATGCGTCCAACAGGGCGTTTGCATCTAGGGCATTATTTTGGTGCCCTGACTAACTGGCTAGAATTTCAGGAGAAGTATGAGTCTTACTTCTCCATCGTCGATTGGCATGCTCTCACAACTAAATATCAAACAAGCCAGGAGATAAAGAATAACATCTGGGAGATTGCTCTGGATTGGCTCAGCGTAGGTATCGATCCAGACAAATCTACACTTTATGTCCAGTCTGCCATCCCTGAAATTGCTCAGTTACACCTTTTGCTCTCCATGATTACCCCCCAAAACTGGGTGGAGCGTGAGCCGACATTAAAGGACCTAGTTAAGATGCTGGCTGCCGACGAACAAGAAGCAAAAGAAAAGGCTACCTATGGTCTTCTAGGCTATCCAGTCCTTATGACCTCAGACATCCTAGCCTTTCGTGGCGAGCTTGTTCCGGTAGGAAAAGATCAAGAAAGTCATCTTGAATTTGCTCGTGATGTGGCACGACGCTTCAACAGCCTCTATGGGGTCAGTTATTTTCCTGAGCCTCAGCCTAAGTTCACAACAACCCCACTTTTAAAGGGGCTTGATGGACAAAAAATGGGAAAATCTGCAAGCAATGATATTAAGATTGCCGACAGTGAGGAGGAAACTGTTAAAAGAATAAGGCAAGCTATTACAGACCGAACACGCATCGCCAAAACAGATCCAGGACATACAGATCTTTGTGAGGTACCATGGCCACTGTATTTGGTGTTTGCACAACACATAAAGGAACAGGTAAAACTAGAGTGTGAATCGGCTCAAATTGGTTGTGTTGACTGCAAAGCTCGCTTAGCCGGCATCATAAATGAATTCTTCCGGCCCATTCGTGAACGCCGAAAAGAACTTGCCAAAAACCCAGATCGCGTACGAAAGTTGTTAGAGCATGGAAACATCAAGGCGAAAATGGTCGCCCAACAAACTCTGGCTGCCGTTCAAGAAATAATGGGGCTTGTCGTGTGGAGTTAAGAAATGGCGTGGGAGCATCTTTTTTTCTCTCACGTCTTGCTGCCGGACAGCGTGCCTTGGTCTTGCTATATGCTCTAACCTTACCGCTCTCGCTGACAACTTCCTGGATTGTTCTTATTGTAGGGCTCATGCTTTGGGCATTAGCTGTTGCTTGCTCTTGGAAGTTGCATTCAGACAACGCTTGGACTAGCTCCTGGAAGCAGGCACCACTTCTTTTGCCCCTTTTTGCTTTTGCAGTTGCTATAGCTATCTCAGGCGCAGGAGCTGGTGGCATGGGAGAGGCAGTTGCCTCATTGTGGACCTTAAAAACATTGGTTGTGTACTTTTGGTCCTACACTGTCTTTGCCCAAGATCGAAGCACAACGCCATTAGCCATCTGTAGCCTACTCACAGTTAGCGCTTTAGCTGGCATCTGGGGAACTATTCAACAACTAACCGGCTTTCATCCATTTAGCTATCCTTATCTACAGGCAACAGGTTTTCTTGGGGCGCCAATGGCATTTGCTGGGCAAATGCAAATTTTTTCCTTGTTAGCACTAGGTCTTTTTCTTACAAAAGGATACCTCCACCTCCCTGAACCCTTTAGGGTGCCCTGGGTATTTGCTACTTTGACAGTAGCAAACTTGCTGGGCGTATTTTTCTCTAGCGAAAGAAGTGCCTGGTTAGGGGTTGCCATAGGCATACTGGTGCTTGCCTCTTTTATTTCCTGGCGCGCCATGGCCAAAAGTTGCTTAATACTGTCTGTTGTTGTAGCAACTTCCTGGATTTATGTTCCTGTAGTTAAGCAACGTCTTTATCCTCTTTTCAATTGGCAAACAGATGTGAGCACCAC
>JACQVM010000123.1 GCA_016209785.1 Candidatus Melainabacteria bacterium
GACCCCACCCTTAAGGGTGGGGTCTCCGCGGAGCGGGATAGCGCAGTAGCAACAGTGGGCATTATTGGTGGTGGCACGATGGGAGTTGCCATTGCTGAGAAGGCAGCACTTGCCGGCTTTAATGTTTTGCTGAAGGAGGTAAACCAGGAAAGATTGGACCAGGCAATGGCTCTGTTGAGAGCTGCTTTGCACCGGATAGGGACTAAGTCTAAGGACAGTCCCCAGGATATGGAAGCTTGCATCCAGCGTGTTCAGCCGGTGGTTGTGGACTCAATGTTAGCCGAGGCAGATTTGATTATTGAGGCTGTATTTGAAGATCTAGATACAAAGGCTGAAGTTTTTTGTCGTTTAGCGCAAGTTGTGAGATCAGATTGTATTCTTGCCACCAATACGTCTTCGTTATCTGTGTCTGCCATTGCTAATCGCATGCCTTGCAAGGAGCGCTTTCTTGGTCTGCATTTTTTTCATCCAGTGGATAAAATGCCACTTGTAGAGGTTATCTTGCATGACAGCACTGACCGTAACATAGCAACAAAGGCTACTGCCTTTGTCTCGCGACTTGGTAAGACTCCTGTATCTGTTGCAGATGGTCCAGGCTTTTTGGTGAACAGACTTTTGTGTTGCTATCTCTTGGAGTCCTCACGTGTGGCAGAGGAAGGCGTTGCGCTCAATTGGATAGAAGATGCAGCTCAACAGTTTGGTATGCCCATGGGACCGCTTACACTGTTAGATGAGGTTGGTTTGGATGTAGCCTTTCAGGTTGCTCGTAGTCTTTATCAAGGTTGTGGAGAACGGTTTGCAGCACCGGTGGTGCTAGACAGACTCCAAGCACTTGGCGTGGCTGGCAAGAAAGGTGGCAAAGGGATTTACATGTGGGATGAGTCTGGCAAGCGGTTGTCTTTTAATCCACAGATGAAGGACGAGCTAGGTCTAGTAATTAGCGAAGATAAACCAAATGCTGATGTCGTGGAGGACATATGCCAACGATTGATATTGCCTATGGTAGATGAAGCAGCTCGCTGTCTGGAAGAAAGGGTAGTCCGCCGTGCACGTGAGCTTGATCTTGCTATGGTGATGGGCATAGGTTTTCCTGCATTTCGTGGTGGGCTGTTGCGATATGCAGATAAGGTAACTATGCCAGAATTGAGAACACGTCTAGAGTCTATCTATGCTAAATCCACCCCTGCCCGCACAGTTTCACAGTTGCTAAAGGAAATGGAAGCCTCACATAGGGGTTTTTACTCACGGGCTCCCGAGGAGAAGCTTAGTGACGGAAGCTAAGAGTGGCACGACAACGGATGTTGCTCGATTGTTTATAGGAAGCTTTCTTTCTTTAGACCAGCAGCAACTGCTTGGCCTCTTCCAAGAACACAACGATCGGCTAACAGCTCTTTGGCAATATAAGCTAAGATGGGTAAAGCCCATTAAAATGCACCTAACCTGGTTGTTTTTGGGGAACGTAAAAGCAATGCAGGTGGACAGCATTGTTAAACCTCTTAAGACAATAACTGCTCGCTATGCAAGTATGGAGCTTGTGTACAATAACTGTGAGTTTTGGCCATCACCTAGTAAACCAAGACAATTAGTTCTTACTCCACGATCGACTCCACCAGAAGCAGCAAAAATAGGTGCAGACATTAAGGCTTGTCTGGCTCACATAGCTGCTAAGGAAGACAGACATACATTTTGCCCGCACATTACTTTGCTGCGATTAGAACCAGCGCACAATCAGCAGCACCTTCATGTTTCTAGACAGGCTCTGGAGATACCAGTGTGGTTCAATTTAAATAAGGTATTACCGGTGCAACAAACTATTTCTTCTATTTGTTTGGTTGAAAGTCATGTTGGTAAGGGTGCGAATGACTATACAATTATTGAAACCTTCCTGCTTAACCAGCATTGATGATCGAGCAGCTCGAGCTGCGATGAGCTATTAATTTGTTGGATCCGGTGCATTGAGCAAGCTAGCAGCTTTAGGGTCTATGTTAATTGGTCCACGTAGCTCAGGAACAGGGGCTTGGGAGCCGGCATTGGTGCTAGGTGGTTGTGTGAGCGATGGGGTTTGCTCTAGCTCTTTAGGCTGTAGGGTAGGTTCTGGTGACTTACCGTGAGTTTGGAGATATGTGGTTGCTACAGGGTAGTCTCCATGCCACCACTTATCGGCATCCTCTCGAATGTGATTCATCTTCTGAGCAAGGGCTAATCGGCGGAAGCGTAACTTATCCTTGAGAAAGCTATCCCAGTCGAAGGCAACAGGATCGGTATGATCACCTTGTTGGGCATAACAATGGGTGATTACATTGTCGTCATGAATCTTGTATCGGTCTTGTAAGTATGAGGTAAGCCTGATTACTGCTGATCGCTGTTCGGAGGGATAATTTTGTCGACCCGTGTGCACCATTTCAATACCGATACTGTTATCGTTGTTGATGCCCTTGAGTGTCTTAAATATATTCAGGTGTACAGTAGCTAAATCAGGGTCTGTTGCTTGCAATATTGTTCCATCCCTGTCCACCACATAC
>JACQVM010000106.1 GCA_016209785.1 Candidatus Melainabacteria bacterium
AGGCAGAATAGACTGCAAAAAAGGTATGTCCTTATGGATGTATTGCTCTTGCAGTGAAATGGTAGCGCTTGATATGACAACCCTTTTATCAGACAAGGCTGCCGGAATAAGAGCTGCCAGGCTCTTGCCTGTGCCAGTGCCAGCCTCAAAGACTCCTGTGTCCTTACGGGAAAAAACACGCTCAATGGCTTCAGCCAGTTTCAGTTGCTGTCTACGATGCTCATATGAGTCAAGGCGCTCACCAACTAGTGCAAAAACATCTTCAACGCTTAGTCGGCTTTTATCAACAAGCACATTGAGTTACTGTAATTGTCCAACTCCAGCAGTGATCTGGCTAGCTTGCGGATGATACTCAGGCAAAACAAGCTTTTGCCCTAAGCTCAGCACGTTGGCATTGCGCATGCCATTTGCTTTGCAAATACTATCAAGCAATCGTGGACTAACACGCTTGTATGCTTTATATGCAATGCTGGCAAGCGTATCACCTGCTTTTACCTCATATGTGCCATAGGCAGGGACAATTACTTCCTGTCCTTCTACCACTATGGCATGGACTGACGATTGTCCACGCTCGGAGGCTATGTTGTCCTTGACACTGCCGACAGCACCACTACGAGCACCTGCTACAACAATCTTCTTTTGTATAGGATGAGTACCAGGTACTGCTCCTTTAACAAAAAAGGAATAACTCCACGCAGCTACCAAAGACACAATTGCTCCCACCATAAAGCCAACAGTCAAGTAAAAACTTGAAGAGCGTCTTGCTGGTTGCAGGAAATCATGATTGACACCAGGCCAGAGAGCTTCAAGCTCCGCTGACTTTGGCAAACTTAAATCTCTTGGAATTGCCTCTGGGCGGACACTTTTAGAAAACGATGGCGACGTCATATATGATTCCCGCGCAGTAGGGCATGGTTCTCGAATAAACTCGGGCAAAGATTCAAACTGCAACTTCTCTTTCTCGCAATCTATCACTTATGGTCTCCCATGTGAAATACCGAGGATAAGCATATTATCGGAATTATCGATAGAAAGTCAAATAACTTAATTTCCGCTCACCTGCGGTGTAAAGACCTTTTCCCTGATAGATTTTATCGCTTTAGCACTGCCAGCTATCACCAAGGTTGCTTGATCAGGCTTGAGAGTGGTACGAATAATTTTATTCACCGACTCAGTCGAGGTTGACACAACAGCGCTCAGTGTGCGAGCAAGGCAGTCTGCCTCACCACATTGCAAGTGAGATTCAAGAACCCCGTCGCACACTGCGGTTAACGTCCCCATAGTACGTACAGGAATGGCTCCCACCAGATAGCGCTTAATTTCAGATAATTCATCTGAACGCAACCCCAGCTTAACTAGTTTCTTTACTTCTGCAAGAATAGATGACACTGCTTGTGGTGCCTCCTCCGCTGACATTGAAGACGACAGCAGCCATACGAGTGCCCCACCAAGTGACTCAAACCTGGTTCGCCAATCCACTAAACTGGTCTCACCTTCACTATGCTGCTTCAAACGCGCAATCATTGGATGACCACTCACTGCACAATCTGCCACTAGGAGTTGCCCATACTCTGGATGGTTTCGCTGTGCATCAACAAGCTGTCCTAAACATACCGCTACCTCTGAGCTAGCACCAGTTGGTATAAAGGTCCTGAATACCCGCCTGCTCGTAGCTTGCATGGTTGGTCTCAGATGATTTGCTTTCGTTGGCCATGCTCCCACCGAGCTTTCAAGCATGAGCATTGCCTCATCCACAGTAATGTCTCCGGCTAGTATGACAGTAGTGGCATTGGGTGCTACGTATTGGCTGTGAAAACTCTTAACGTCAGAGATTTTCAAGCTCATGATTGACTTTACCCGCTCAATTAGATCATCTGGATAGTATGCACAACTTGAAGATAAAAGCTTGCGCAGGACAGCTCTGTGTACTCTCATAGGTACCGTATCTTCCTGGTGCTTAATAAAAGCCACGACTTCTTGCTTAGCCTTGTCTATATCAGCTTCCTGCAGTACTGGAGTTGCGAGCACTTCAGCAACTACAGATAACTGGTTCGACAAGTCTCGTGCCAGACAACGGGTCCGAAAGGTTATCACATCTCTGCCGCTGTCAAACTTAAGCATTGCCTGCGGTGATAAACCCCAGTCCTCCTGAAGCAAAGTCTGTTGAGATCGGCTTCTCTTGGCAGAGCCACAATTAAGATAAGCGGCTGTGAGAGCCGACATGCCCTTTTTGCCTACAGGATCAAAAACATCGCCTGCTCTGACAGCACCTAATACCTCCACCATCGGGCTCAGATGACTCTCAAATACTATTACCGTTACACCGTTTTTCAGAACACGCTGATGGATACGTTTGGTCTCTACCAGCACTGCTTTCTCATGCCCAATCTTGGGTGCTGGAGGAAGGCTTGGAACAACAGTTGTTGGCACATTAGTTTGCACATCATCAGCAGCCGACACGGTCACTGCCAACAGTTCATCTGCCTTGTAGCCAGTCATACTAACACCCATTGCCTGCCTGGTATGAGGAGCCTTAGGTGCCTCTTTCACCGGCGGCGACTCACCGCCTGGAGCCGGCTTCGTAGTGGATGGCTTGGTCTGGCTAGACGCTGACAACCACCCAATTACCCTGTTGTCCGGATTAAGGTAGCGCTTAGTGACACGCTGAAGGTCAGAGGCTGTAACACTGCGTAGTCGTTCAGTCCACGTGTGTGCGGCTTGCCAGTCAGTAAGAGTATCAAAATAGCCTAAGTTAAACGCTATCTTATAAGGCCCATCTTGCTCACTTACATAAGCAAATTCAGCTTGATTCCTAGCGCGTCGGACCTCTGAGTCAGCCAGAGCTTGAGCCCTCAATTGATTTATGGTGCCATCCACGGCTTCAAGCACCTGTGTCTCTCCCACCCCAGGAACTGCACTACAAGTAATTGTAAATAGTCCTGGATCTTTTTTAGCCTCAAATGCAGCAGAGGCAGACATGCAAATTTTTGGCAGCACCAGCTTAGCCTTAAGACGTCCTGAATAACTGACATTCAACAGTTTTTCAAGCACAGCCATGGCAGGCGCATCTCCATCGGTGATGGCAGGCGCGTGGTATGCCACCTGCACAACTTCTTGCCGTCCAGCATACTTCACCACCACATGCCGTTCACCTTTCTGCGAGGATTCAACTACAGCCACCGGCGCAATACTGCTTTGCCCCTTGGAAATGTCAGCAAAATACCTCTTC
>JACQVM010000105.1 GCA_016209785.1 Candidatus Melainabacteria bacterium
ATTCTTTTGTCAGTCACAGCGATTCTATAAGAGGTGACCTCGAAAACATTTGCTTAAGAGCAGGTGAAAAATTAAAGCAAAGTGCTCTTGACTCCATCAACAATCTTAGAGAACAAGTCAATGCCTACAAACTTGACTTGCTCAGCACCAGCAAATCACTTAACTCATCGGTGCTCATTCCCAATTTAAGGGAGCACATAAGTCAATTGAAAGGTACTGCGCACGATCTTAAGGCTCAGTTTGTGCAGCACATAGCAGACACAACAACCCAGCAGATCTCTGAGCTTGAGTCTCGCTATACAACTATCGCGCAGGAACTTGACCAGCTTGTTGAGAGGCTATCATTGGAACTTGAGCAAACATTCCCTGCCCATGAGCTTAAACTAACAGAGGCGGGGGGAGCAGCAGAAAAAAAAATTGAAGAGTCCATCACAAACCTCAGTACTTTATTTGAGGAAACAGAAAAACAAATTTCCCAGATAACCCTTCAAAGCAGTCAGCTAGCTGAGACAGACAGTAAGACAACTGCCTCAGATGTACTAGCTGAGCAGGAAGCCTCCAGGACATACTTGCAAAAGCTCAAAGATGAGGCTTCCGAAAAGCTCAACTCTCAAATTCAAAGTCACATCAGTTGCCTGGAGAAAGAAGGGCAGCAGGCTCAACTGGCATTATCCACTAGCCGAGACAAGCATGTTCAACTAGTTGCCCAAACAGCTAATAACGCAGTTGAACAAATTAAGGAAGCACTCAAGGAAGCCTTTCAGGCCATTCAAGTGGAAGGTAGCAAGTACTTAGAATAAGCGGGTCTCAAAAACAAATTATGTTTTATCCACAAACCATGAGAAAGGTTTTGGAGTCAGCTCTTGTGGGCATAGAGGACTATGGACCGGAGGCACGTTACTTGAGCCCCACTTCGGAGGGCTGATCACGGACAAATTTCCTCAGCACGAAGCCCCGCCACCGCTTGTCCAGTTTTTGGAAAAGTGGGACTTGGTGGAGCGCAGTGAAGATGCTAGTGAGCTTTTTCTCTATCATGGCACTAACTGCTACCGGCGTTGGGAGATAAACAAAGCAGGCTGTCTTTTGCCAGGTCGTAGCGGCTTAAGCTTCTTTTCAGCCCGCCCAGAGACAGCATACCGATACGCCAGAGCTGCTTGTCTGCGAGATATGGGTGTAGGAGCTGCTAATTCATTAATTTCTGAGCCTATTGTCTTAAAGGTTCGTTTTACAAAAAGAACTTGGATGCAGGCTGATTTCATTGCCGCTGAACCCATGCAAACATGTGGCAACAGACTCGAGTTGTCTGTAGCAGTATTAGGACCAATTCCAAGCCATTACATTGTGCAGGTCTTCCACTGTACCCACGGACATCGCACAGTTGTCCGTGACTTACCCGTTAGAAGTTTTGCCGACGGCACTTTACGGCAAGGAATTAGCCGACTAAGGCACAGAACAAGCCACTTCCGTCTGGATACATACCTTTTAGCTAGGGTAGGAAAGTTGGTTGGCTCTCTTGGTTGCCTTCTTAGTGGTAAACATACACCAGAGGCAACCACGCAAGATGAATTGTACCGCCTCTGTCAGGCTGCTACACGACCATAAATGAGTACCTAGACAATGAATCACATGCATTTCGGACTGGCATACTGTCTGGCTTCACTGATTACCATACTGATGTCCCATATGCTTACCGTAGCCGCAGGAGCTCAAGGAGCCATAAGCCAAGAAATGGATCAGTGGCTCAATCAAGTTGACAATCCAGCAAATTGGCAGTCTGCGCCTAATCTGCCTCAGTCTCCACCATACAGAACCACCCTGCCCTACAAGACATCTGGACAAACTAGTACCAACTACCAAGCTAACAGTTTAGCTACACCATCTAGGGCACCTATCACACAAAGCAAGTTGTTGCCTGGTAGAGCTAGGGTAGTTCAGCAAAATCCTTTTAAATTAAGCCGTCAAGAGATTTTGCGCATTATGCTTGGAGGATCTAACAACGCTATGACTAAGAACCCTAATGCAGTTTATGGTGCCCGTGATAATCTTCAGTTAGCAAGCGATGCAGCAGCACAAGCAGAGTCCGCATGCAGCAGAGCATATTATGCAGGCAACCGGGACGAAGCTTTGTCAGCTGCCGCTGAAGCCCAAAACCAAGCCAATGTTGCCCGGGCTGCTGCTGACAGGGCCACCCAAGCTGCCTCAGATGGATCCAGCGAAGCTAAAGATGCAGCCTCTGCCGCTCATAGTGAGTCCTCCCGTGCTCAAGCTGCTGCTGATAGGGCTGCCGCACATGCACACGGAGCAACATGGTAAACCCAAACATTAAAAGATATAGAGCTAAGATGTAACGGTTGTCAGCCATCGATACAAGATATATCCTGGTGCCATTGCTCAATCACATGTTTTAAACCTTTGTCTGGAGGACCTGGCGATGGCTGTTACGCAAAGCAATGTTGTTACTGCCTGCAAGCTTTTAATCGGTGGCAAGTGGCTGGATTCCAGCACAACTGAGTATGGGACTGTAACTAATCCCTCGACAGGTGAAGTCATTGCCCGCGTACCCATGTCTGGCGGGCAGGACGTAGATCGTGCTGTTACAGAGGCCCATAAAGCCTTTCCTGAGTGGGCTGAAACCCCAGCAGTTGAACGTGCCCGCATCATGATGAAGTTTAGGAGTCTTCTTGAGACTCATTACGAAGAAATTGCAAAAACCGTAACCCGTGAGCATGGCAAGACAATAGCTGAAGCCCGTGCTTCAGTTAGCCGTGGCATAGAAGTAGTTGAGTTTGCTTTAGGCATCCCTAGCCTAATTATGGGACAATCCATTGAAAACATTGCCCGCAATGTTGACTGTGAAACCATAAGGCATCCACTAGGAGTATGCGTAGGCATTACCCCCTTTAACTTCCCTGCCATGGTACCACTGTGGATGTATCCGGTAGCACTTACTTGCGGCAACACCTTTGTGCTGAAACCATCCGAAAAGGTTCCACTTTCCAGTTGCCTTATAGCTGAACTTCTGCTCGAGGCAGGACTGCCAGATGGTGTGTTTAACATTGTACATGGCGGCAAAGAAGCTGTTGATGCACTATTAACCCACGGGCTTGTTAAGGCCATTTCTTTTGTAGGCTCAACTCCTATAGCCCGATACATTTATCAAACTGGTACTGCCCATGGCAAACGTGTTCAGTCAGCCGGTGGAGCTAAAAACCACATCATCATCATGCCAGACGCAGATGTAGCACAAACTGTTCAGGCTATTCAAGCCTCTGCATTTGGTTGTGCTGGTGAACGCTGCATGGCTGGAAGTCTGGCTATACCAGTAGGTAAAGCAGCCGATGCTATTGTGCCTGCCTTAGTGGACGCAGCTAAAGCCATGTCGGTCGGTCGCACAGACACAGGCAGCCAAGTAGATATGGGACCTGTAATTACCCATGAACACCTAGTGCGCGTTACGAGCCTCATCGAAAAAGGCTTAAGCGAAGGAGCACAACTTTTGATCGATGGACGCAACGTTAAGGTAGTTGATGCACCTAAGGGATTTTTCCTGGGTCCAACAATTTTCGATAAGACTCGTCCAGGCATGAGCATTGTCCGCGAGGAAATTTTTGGTCCAGTATTATCCGTGGTGCGAACAGATTCTATCGAAGAAGCAGTGGCTCTAGGCAAAGATTGTCCTTATGGCAACGGGGCAGTGATATTTACAAACTCCGGGCGTGCTGCACGAGAGTTCAAACATCATTTTAATGCCGGTATGATTGGCATCAACGTAGGGGTCCCTGCTCCCATGGCCTGGTTCCCATTTACTGGCTGGAACAACTCCTTCTTTGGTGACCTGCACATTCAAGGGCAGGAAAGTATTTACTTTTACACGCAACAAAAAATGACCATGACTCGCTGGTTTGAACAAACCAAAAACAAGTTTCAAGACCCGATTTGGAAAGCCAGAGGCTAAGCGCTACTCACTTTCTTACATGAATTGCTGTGCCACCTGGGGGCATCACCGGCACTCGCTCAGGTGGACATATTATTTTGTTGGCCAGTCCCAGCTTTTCTAGCACTAAGACAACATACCAAGAAAGATCTAGCTCATACCACTTAAGCCCATGTCGGGCTGAAGTAGGGATTGCATGGTGATTGTTGTGCCAACCTTCACCCAAGGACAATAGTCCTACCCACCAAACATTCTTGCTGTTGTCGACCGTTTCATAAGAGCGATAACCAACGCTAGGTAAATGACAAACTGAGTTAACTAGCTGAGTGCTCAGAAAAACAATAGCTGTAGCAGCAAGATTAACAAAAAGAACCCATGGACCAAAAAACATAAAAATGGCAACACGAAACAAAATACTAACTGTAAGACACACTATAGGACTTTTAAGTGAATGAGCATCACCCAGACATCGCATCAAAGGATCACTAAGCAAATCCTTACATTGTCTGTGTAACTCTCCATCAGATTGATAGTTCTTTGCTTTGTCCATCCACCCCCCCAAAGCATGAAAGAATCCATCCTGGGGAGAATGTGGATCCCCTTTTGTGTCTGATTTTTGGTGATGCAGCCGATGAACACCCACCCAGACAATTGGCGCACCCATAAGGCTCAAATAACCACCTAAAACAAGAAGATACCTGAGCCATTTAGGCACAGCAAATGCTTTGTGGGTCAAAAGCCGATGATAACCAAGCGTAATGCCAAGACCATGATAAAGGTAAAAAACAATAAACCAACCTGCTAGAGCAAGGACATTTACCTTGCAAGTCCCAATTAAGCTTTCCAACAACAACTCTCCTGCGTAGCGCGATCATCGTGACCATAGCACCTTTTTGTTACCCCTATGTTTATAGCACAGTCCAAGCACCTTGGCTGCCAAGCATAAACTGTTGTACACAGTTCCGAAATCTGCTTGACAGCGCCTTAAAAGCTCTGGTGTTCCTCACCAGAGCACTAAGTAGCACTTCCTTTAGTGCCTGGTTAACGTCTAGCTATGTTTGTACTCCTTTATAATTGTGCACGTGTGGAGCGTAAAGACATGACATTGACAGCCCAACTGCTAATCTTTGCCTTTGTAATCCTAACCATAACCTCATGCAGCCAAGCATTGCACGAAGATATGGGAAAACGTTTAGAGCAAGCTGGAGACCTTGCAGGTGCCATTGCCGAGTATCGTAAGGCAACAGACGTTAGCCCTACCTCGAGCAAGGCACATATGACACTTGCAGTTGCATTAGTAAAGTCCGGAGATCTAAAGGAAGCAGAGAAAGAGCTACGTGAGGCTGTTCGCCTTGAGGTAAATTCAGTTGAGGCACACTTGGCCTTAGCTGACACTCTTCTAAAACGCAACAACTGGGCAGAGGCAAAAACCGAATTTGAAGTAGCATCAATATATAAGCCTAAATGCGCTGCCTGTATACGCGGGCTAGGGCTTGTGCTTGAGGGACAGGGCAACACTAACGGTGCCATCGAAAAGTACAAACAAGCACTCGACCTTGATAATCAGTATGTTGATGCTCACGTAAGTCTAGGGCTAGCCTTAGGCAAGCAAGGCGATACCTTAGGTGCTCGCAAGGAAATTGAAGAGGCTAATCGCTTACGCACCACCCAGAAATCTAAGTAGCTTATGCACCGTCATTGCAACATAACTCACCTTGCTGTTTTCCTTTTAGCAGCACTATTTTTTCTTGATTTCTGGACACCAAGAGCCTTGTCCCAAACGCAGGAAGCAGCCAGACAAGCTCTTCCTCAAATACACGAGCTTCTCCAGAAGCATACTAC
>JACQVM010000124.1 GCA_016209785.1 Candidatus Melainabacteria bacterium
ACCAAAGTCATCCAGCTTAGCAGAATGTGATGTGGTGAGCTTGCTAATCACTGGTCTTAATGTATAGCTTATCCGTAAGCCAACATCATGTGTGACTGGCTGATTGGTAGTGGCTGACATGTGGCATGTAGCACAGGTGGGTGCTGCCGAGTAGTCCTTTCCTACAATCCATTGAGGATGATCAAGGTTCATCTCGCTTAAACGGTTGCGAAATGCAATTCCATGTTTGCTTTCATTGTAAATCTCAATCTGAGGATGGTCTGGTCCCATGTGACATTTGCCACAATTGTCAGGTTGACGTGCTAAGGCCTTGCTAAAAGTATGCCTGCTGTGGCAGGCGTTGCAGCTTCCCATGCTTCCATCAGGGTTTATGCGCCCCATGCCGGAGTTTGGCCAAGTATCCTTATCAATGGTAATACCAGCTCTTTCTGGCTTAACTTGCTTGTGAGCATAAGGCTGCCACAGTTCGCTAACTAAACGATTCATTTGAGCACGTAATTCGTCCTTATCAATCATGGGATCTTTGCCAGCAGCTTTAAGGTTGGCTAGTGCTTTGGTGGACACATCTTCCATGTCAAGACCAAAGTTGGTTCCATCTTGAAAATGTTTGGTGAGTTTCATTCTGCTGCCATGACATTGCTTGCAGCCCGATACGGTTGCTTGGTGCCCTTCAACAAAGGCACCAAGATAATTATCGAGCGAGCCAATAAATAATGATGCAGTACTGTGATGACTAGCCATAAATTCAGTTGCTTCCTTTGTATGACATTTAGCACAGTCTTGCGGTGTGATGATGCTTGCTATATAGCTACCTTTATGCAACCACGAGTCAACTTCTTCCTTTTTGGCTCCATGGCACTGGATGCAGGTTATACCAGCCTTAGCGTGTTTTGAGCTATGCCATTGCTCAACAGCCCCTGGGCTTACCTTGTCGGCATGGCAAGAGATACAGTCACTCCCAGGAGCTTTTACAGAGGACTGAGCAGAATGCGCAGGAACAATCTTGGCTTGTGAGACTGGCTTTTTGACAGTTCTTGGTGCTGACGCAATTTGTTGTCTGACTGGCAACTGTCCGACGCTAGAATGACTAGGTTTATATTTAGCCATTCCTGCCTGCATCAACAACAATAGCACCAAACCTGCCGAGGCTTGTAACAAAACCTTTTTCAATGCCATTTTTCAAGCTCCACAGTGCACACAATGCTTGCACTTTATCAGGGGTTAGGCATAAGCGGCAGTACGCACAAAAACATTTCCACCTTTCGTAGAGGTTTACCTTGTGGTGTAATGATGAGTTTGACAAAAGGATGATTTCTTGCTGTGTGGCATCATGAGAGTTATTCTTGGAGTCTAGACATTGGGGATGATGCCTTTTCAGACTGCGAGGATATGTTATGCTGATACGCTCAGGGCACCATTTTATAGGTTAAGGCTTATCATGAAAAAGAATTGGAAATCAATACGATTACTGCTTTTACTGACTATAGGCGGTATCATCGCAACAGTATTGCTCGAAGCTATCTCTATAGATGTTGCAGCAGCAGCGCCTAGCGGAGATAAGATTTTTACTGCCAATTGTGCTGCGTGTCATATGGGCGGTAAGAATATTATTGATCCCAAAAAGCCTGTTGTGGGCTCCAAAAAATTAGCAAGCAAGGACCTCTTCAAGGCGTTGCTGTCTAAGTCCACTGGCGGCATGCCAGCGTTTTCAAAGATTGCTGAAAATGATGCTGCGCTGGAAGCTTTATATGCATACGTAAAAAGCTTGAAATAGCCTTGTAAGCACCCAGCATAAGGGCTGGGGTTTGACAGCTTAGGTGATTTGGCCGTAGGAGTGTAGTCCACCAAAACCTAAGAAGTTGAAGCCTAGATAGGTTAAGAGCGTTACAATTAAACCAATCACTGCTACCACAGACATTACGTCGTCACGGTAGTCTTTTTGTGCTCGAAGATGTAAGTAAGTTGCATAACTTAGCCATGTGACAAGTGACATGGACTCCTTGGGATCCCAAGACCAATAAGCTCCCCAGGCGTGATTTGCCCATAAGGCTCCTGTAATTATTCCAAAGGTAAGCAATGGGAAAGCAACAGTGATGCAGCGCTGGGAAATCTGATCATACAGCTCTGAGGCTGGGTGAGCTGGGGCAACTATCGACGTCTCAGCATGTACTGCTATTCCAATGAGAGCCAGAGAAACTGCCGTACCACCCCAAAACAAAACTTGGACCCAAGAAAGAGGCACATTTTTAAGTGTTCCAAGGCCAAAGCTCAGCAATGAGATTGCCACCACAAGAATGCAGCTTAAGGCAGTCTTTCGATGTTGGGATGTCCATAAATGAACTATGGCAACCAGTCCGGCTATTAGAAGAAGCGCATATGAGACAATAAGTGGTGGCACATGTATTGTACGCCAGTTGCTTACTAATGCTGGCATCAAGGGGCTTATCTCGTGCTGGCTTGCTGGCAGCCAACTGGCACACAAGAACACCGAGCTAACGGTAAGTGCTGCAAGCCAACCCAGCTCTGGCAGCTTATAGACATAATTTAGAACAAGATAGCTAGCCAAAATACCCCAAGCAAAGAGCAAAAGGCTTTCATAAAGATTGGCAATAGGAAATCTTGCTGCGTCAACAGCTCTTACGATAATTGCTGCACTAACGCACAAAAATGACAAAGTTAGTGTTGCTAGTGCCAATCTAGAAATTACTATGCGAGCACGGCTAAATACGCTGCTGATGACAAACATCCATAAGGCAATTATGCTCGATATGCCGGCAGCATTGGAGATGGTCAATTCAGCAGTCAACACCGAGTCACCTCCGTGCTTCTTGTGAGCTCTGTTTCTAAACGGTTAATTTCTTTATTCAAAAGTCCGCGAAACTTACCTGATAAGTGTCCTAACGTCAAGCTGGAAGAATTGGCTGTGCTTGCTGTAATATTGGCATAGAGCATAAGATGAGGTGTTGCCACAAACATAGCACCAAGCATCAAAAATAGAAAAGATGTGTATATGATTGGCAGTCCAGGATCATATTTGTATTGAATACCAGTTACAACAGTGGCTCCTTCATATGTAATCTTAAGCTTGCCAAGCTGAAAGGTTTGTCCAGAAGCTAGCGTTGCAAATTTACGGGGCATGGTACTGTCCTGTTGCTTCAAGTATAAGCGGGCAGGATCTTGAGGATTGTGAAGAGCCACTATCAAAAGTACATCCGGTAAAAGAGGGAGCACTCCCATGCTTTCACCGCCCATGTCTTTTACCGGAATGTTTTGTGACTCACCGGCTAGAGTTAGTCTTACCGAGCGGACAGACCAGTCAGATTGATAAAATTCCACGCCGTGGAAGTTCATGGGATGATTTACCCAGATGGTGTCGTGGGCCAGTTTCTTTGTGCTTTTATCCAAAAGCGTAAGAGTGCTATACCACTGCTTTGGCTCGCCAGAGGTATATGTTTCTTTGTAAGTAGAGTCAAGATGCAAACTCCACGCTGGCATCTTTCCTACACGTGGCTTGGTACTATTATCAGGAGGAAAAGCTATGCTTTGTCCTGGTGTTAGAAAAACATTGCCGCGATATCCTCCTAGTGCTGTTGTACATACACCTAGCAAAAGGACTAACAGACCAATGTGTGTCATAGGGGCAGCCAGCAGCCCTAGTCTGCCTTTTTCAAAAATGAAACTATTGCCTGAGTTTTTGCATTTAAATCCTCGTTGAGTCATTGTGCTAAGCATATGACTTTGCAACTCGGCAGTAGAACTAAGAACTTTAATTACTTGAGATACAGGTAGCTGCTTGATGGCTAACTCATCCAAGAAGTCACATTGGTTTATGCGGGCGGTTAGCCTAGGAACCATCCTTACGCTTGTACAAGCAATTAAATTTACTAGCAATGCTGCTGTTATGGTGAGAAAAACTGCTGAGTGAAAAACATCAGTTAAACCCAGCATGCTTAGAAGAGCATAGCCTTCTGTGCCAAACTTTAAGAGCAAGGTTGTTTGGTCAGTCTCTGAAGCTTGGGGAATCCAAGCTCCTGCTAGTGTGAGGAGTGCAAGGGCAACAAGCAATACACAGGTAAGTTTTAAGGAAGCCAACGCCGACATAATGTCCCAACCTAAGTTGGCCAAAGTATTAGGTTGGGAGCCATGAAGACCCATAGATGTTTTCACTATCTATTAAACCATTGGCAAAAAGTCTTTTGTAATTTTGCCACGGTTACCTCCTGGTGCGTATCGTTCTCTAGAGCTACTTTAACGAACCCAAATGGTCTCATACAATCAGCAATCATCCCAAGGATGGATAATGCTTGTGGAGTTATCTCAAGCACAATTAATGCTTAATCAATGGATTTGATAATAAAAGGATCTACGTACACAATTGCACCAACAGGGAATGTCACAAAGTTGCTAGTACACAACAGCTTGCTTGGATATCTTAAGATCCCTCGGGAGCATGGGGCGGTTGTTTCTTTTGTCTTGTCAACCCTTCTAGCTCTTAAATTAGCTTGGCCAATATCTGCTGAGTTAACTTCTATACTGGCGGCTATTTGGATTGTTTTTTTTCTTCAACATCGACCACGCTTAGCACTCTATGTTGGGTTGTTTAGCGCCGTGGTTTTGTCTGTGCTATGTAAATCTGTCTTTGTAGTTGTCCTTATAGGTAGCTTTGCAACAGGAGGCAGGGTGCTTAGCTACCTTAGTATGAAGCTAGGAGCATCTTGGCGTGAGACATTGGGCATGCTTGGTCTAGGTATTGTGCCTCTCGTGGCGGCTACTACAATCACCGGGCAACACGAGGAAGGGCAAGTAATTATGCTTGCCTATGCAGCAGCTTCAGTAATAGCTACGTCTATGATTCACATTTTAAGAAGAGATCCTAAGCGTACCTGGCTGCCACCAGTATGGGTAGCTGGCGTGTTATTGGTTTGGCTTTGCGCTGCAGAACCATCTGTCTTGGCCATTTGCTTAACCCCATTTCTTATTCAGTTGTTGTGGCTCATTCGCAAGCAAAAACCATCTTTTGCTGAGCTAGGGGTTATTGAAACAGTATCTATGACTTGGGTGTTTTACTTACTGTGGTTGCACATATGATTAAGTCCTCATTTGATCCTGTAAGGATAGCAGGAGGTTAGTTATGATAACGTGATCTACTCCAAAGTGATGATGTCAACACCAGGTAAATAGTTCTCTAGATTGTGTACGTTTGAGAACTGATGCATCAAAATTTGGCAGGCATCTTCCACGAGGCTGTAACCATGATCTTTAAGACAGTAAACCAGAGTAAGTTGCTGCGGCATTCTCTGGCTGTTTTCTTTTGCTTTCAAGTACTGCTTTACCAAACATTGTGCTTTGCACCACCAGCAGAAGCAGTTCAAGGAGGCTCCATTGCATATACCACCTCGCTGTCGCCACAAACCCTAGAAGAGGTGACGGCCGAAATTGTTCAAAAGGAGATAGAACTACTGCGCCTTAATACATACTTTCGCATTGAATCAACAGATCGTGGCAGGCTAAAGCCATGGAGACTGTTTTTGTACAACCTAGGAGGTTCTGGAGTATCAAATGCTGGTATTACAACTGTTGCAGCAGAACGTTGGCGAACCTGGCAAAGACCAAAAACAGCTAACCGAAATGCTTTAAAGGCTGGTCCTATGTTGCTCATGATAGGACATTCCATAGTTGTTGGTGGCATATTAATTGAAGCTACCCTTGATGTTATAAATGACCATAAGGTCAAAAAGAAAGGTTTTAATGCCAAGGCAGCAAAAGCACGTGCTCTTAAACTTAAAAATGAGATTGATGCCAAGATTGCTGAGCGAGAACGTCTACTAGTTGAAGGTATTGAGCTATCAGATAGGGATAAGGAAGTAGCCAGGGTAGAGGGAAAGGTACTGAAAGATGTACGTGACTTGGGCTTGATAGAACACTCACAATTTTACGTTAGGGCTAAAAGACGTAGAGCAGCACGAGATGTTGGCTATATCAATGGATTTGCTGCAGCAACTACAGGTGGGTACATTGGTTCTTTAATGGGTCTTTTAGCAGTATCTAACCGTAAACCAAGGTTGGCTGGTCCGGCAGGTATTGGGTTTATCTTGTCTGGGGCACACATTGTTATGGCTCCAGTAGTAGGGAAAGTTAGTGCTAACATTGCAGGCAAGCATGCAAGTAAACAGATCAAGGGCGAGCTTGGGGCAATAGCACCTAAGGTGGCAGAAAGTTTTGATGCTGACCGCCAGGAGCTGCAAAGGCTAGTCCAGACAATGGTGCCAGGGGAGTATTCGTCAAAACTCTTGGATCGTCTTGCTGTCTATGAAGGTGCAGATGAGATTTTTGAAAATCAAGCTAAGATGAACAAAGGCGAAAAGCAAAAGGCAGACAAAGAGTTTAAAGAAAGGTTTCTCTGGAACGCTGCTGTAGGCGGAACAAAGATGGGTTGGGGGATCCAGCTAGCCAACGCTGGATTTGGCTATCAGGTGCGTCCTGCCATGCCAACCGTAAGGGTACCATTGCAGTTTGGTGGAGCGACAGCCCGAGTTGCTCTGCCTAATCCAAAAGGAGCTAATGAGTTGTTTTCGCGTCGGGTTGCCCAAGGAGCAACAACTTACCTCCCAGGTACTGGCATCTGGATTCTTGATACTTTGCAAGCACGGGCGCGAGGCGAGATGGAGTTGTACAACATGGGCAGCCAAATGGCATTACCACAGCAAAAACTGAAGAATCGACTTAACAAGCTTGATTCTTTGGAAGCTTTGCTGAAGAAATCCCCTGCAAGTTAGTAATCCATCAATGGTTGACTAATAGTGTGTAAGTTTTGGGTGTCACCACAAAGCAAGCAGGATTAAGAGTAATAGGCTGTCAGTGTCTAGTGCTTAACTTTCATTCCTTAGGTGGATCAGAATAATGCCTGGTGGTGATGAATACCTTGCTTGAAGTCACTAGACTAAGAATTAAGAAACCCCAGGTGGTGACCAATAAGAAAGCACTACTGCGGGCAGCAGGCAACCGAGCATAGCTCCGAGCCTGAAGACGCCAGGACTTCCTGGCGTCTTTTTATATGCCCTCCGTCGCTGCCTTCGGCATCTCCTCCGGGCGTCAATACGCTCGCCGGCCGACGCATATGTCGTCGTTGGCTCGCTGTACTTTGTTATGTAACCTCTGTCGGCTTCGTTTAATTGTAAGTCTTCCGTCGCTGATGTTTTTCGTAAGTTACCCTAAAGGGTCCTGCTGGTAACTTAGTGGTCTCCTCCACAAGACGGAAGCAATGATCATTCCTTGGTGGCATGACAGTTGTGATGTCAATTAGGCACCATGTCACCATTGCAGATGGCACCTCCTGGTTAGCGGCTATTTTTTGTAACACACCAGGAATCTATGGCTGTATTCTGCTTATACAGTTGGAAGCTACACAACCGCCCAGGAGGTTGCATTAATGATGAATCTAAAACACAAAGACCTCTGGACAACTTACGTTGATATTTCACTTAATGCCATAAAGCAGGGGCATTACCTTCGGGCAACGCAAATGTTGAGAAGTGCTTTAGTTGATGCTGACGACTTTTCGGAACTAGATTCGCGCTTGGTGTGGCTGGCGCACAGCTTAGCGGAGCGTTGTTGTGCGCAAGGGGAATGTGTTGAGGCTGAAAGACTATATTCATTAATTTTGGAAGCACGTGAAAAGATCTTAGGCCCCGATCATCCTGATGTAGTAGACAGCTTAGAAAAAATTGCCTGGGTGCTCAATTATCCTTTAATGACACCAACAGGCCTTAAACGTGCTACACGCCGAGCGAGCCCTGCCGAATGTACTGCATCAATGACTGCATCAATAGGTTTATAGGCCTCTGGAACTTCCTCGGTTAGTCCTTCACGGGTTGTAGCTTTAGCTACAATACCTTTACTTAGTAACTCTTGAACGATGTCTTTGGCTTGACGCCCCTTGCGAGCTTGTGTCCTGCTCATGAGACGCCCGGCCCCATGACATACACTCCCAAATGTCTCTGTTAAGGCTTGATCAGTCCCTACGAGCACATAAGAACCACGTCCCATATCTCCTGGAATAATGACTGGTTGTCCGCAAAGCTGAAAAACCCCAACAAGCTCTGAACGCCCCGCGGGAAAGGCCCGTGTGGCCCCTTTACGGTGGACCAAGACAGTTTTTTCCTCGGTACCAAGTAAATGTTTTTCAAATTTGGCCATGTTGTGGGCAACGTCATATAACAGCTTAAGCTTGGCTGTATGACCAAAGATATCAGTTAGCACTTGCTTTGCCCAATAACTTATAATCTGACGGTTGGCAAAAGCAAAATTAGCTGAGGCTGCCATAGCACTCAAATACTGCTGACCTTCGGAAGAACGTATAGGACAACATGCTAGCTCACGATCGGGAACAATTATTTGATATTTGTCCATTATAGGTTTCATACTTGCTACATAATCAGTGCATACTTGATGTCCCAGTCCACGTGAGCCACAATGAATCATCAAGCATACTTGCCCTTCAAATAAGCCAAAAGCTTGAGCAGTAGGGCAATCAAAAATTTGCTCAACAAACTGAATTTCCAAGAAGTGATTGCCTGATCCTAAAGTTCCTAGTTGCCCAGAACCACGTTTTTTTGCCTTATCAGAAACAAAAGCTGGATTTGCGTGTTGCATGCAGCCGCCTTCTTCTGTGTGGTCTAAGTCTTCTGGTGAAGCATATTTTTGGGCTACAGCCCATTGAGACCCTAGTTCAAGCACTTGGTTCAATTCCGTGTAACTAAGTTTTATCCTGCCTTCAGAACCAGTTCCGGCTGGTATAGCGGCAAACAAGCCATCTACCAGCTGTAACAGCTGTGGCCGCACATCTTGAATTTGTAGCTCGCTGGTCAGCAAGCGAACGCCACAGTTGATATCAAATCCTACGCCACCGGGTGACACCACGCCGGTGTCTATGTCCATTGCTGCTACTCCCCCAATTGGAAAGCCATAACCCTGATGAACATCAGGCATGACCAAAGACTGCTTAAGAATTCCAGGTAGCATTGCTACATTTGCTGCTTGCTCTAAAGATAGGTCATGACATACATGCTCAAGCAGCTCAGGACTGCTAAAAATTAGTGCATCAACAAGCATGCCGGACTTATAGGTTTTAGGGATAACGTAACGAAATTGGTCAACAGTAGTAAGAATGTTGTCCCACTTTGTATTAGTCTTAAGTTTTGTCTGAAGCATCTTATTTGTTCGACGTACTTGTATTATGAACTAGTTGATTTTTCTAAGTTTAAGCTGCTTGTTGCTGACTGTCTTGGTTAAACACACCGGGTATAGTTGTGCCACAGTAGTTGCATTCATTGTTTGTTAAGTTATTTGCGCCAATGTGATAACCTGTTCGCTCAATAACATAATTACCACAAGTTCCACAATATGTACTTTCCCGTTCTAGATCTAATAGATTGCCAACGTAAACATATTTGATGCCAGCTTTGAGGGCTTGTTGATGTGCCCGGATTAGCGTAGTGCCCAGGTGGCTGAGCTAGCAGTGACGTCCTAAAACATACTTGATTACCTAAGCGCCATGCTTTTGATTGTGAAATGCTAGTGGAAACTGCGCATGAGTAACAAGGATGATTAGTGCCTTCTTCCAGGCGACAAAATTGTGCCCTAATGAGTGAGTCTACATGTACTCAATTAGGTTTAGGTTTGCAAGTGCGCTGACAGCTTGCCCTAAAGATAGTCCGCCGTCGTTGGTTGGTAACTTTTGTGGAATGAAGACCTGGAAATGGTTTTTCTGCAAGCAGGCAACTGCCTGTTGCAAAAGATATGTATTCTGAAAGACACCGCCGGAAAGGCATACAGTCTCAATGCCTGTGTCTAGCCGGAGAGTTCTACACACCTCTAGTACAATGTCAACAATTGTATGGTGAAACCTGGCTGCAATAGAGTTAGTAGATACGCCGTTTTGGAGATCACAAAAGGCTGATTCAAGAATTGGCCTAGGTTCAATGACATAGGCACAGCCGATTGATGTTAGCTGATATGGGTAAAGGTTTGCTCTTTTAGGATAATGCATATTTGTCTGGAATTTGTCATCGGTGGCCAATGCTTCTAATTGCATTGCTGCTTGGGCTTCATAGCTTGCCTGCCGGCAGACTCCAATAAGTGCTGCCATGGCATCAAAAAGGCGTCCGCAACTAGATGTCAGGGGCGCATTTAAGCATTTGGCTATCTGCTTCTCAACAACAGCTATGGTTTCCTGACCAAAATCAGCCCTTAGTGTCTCTATAAATGGTGCAAAGCTACTTGTAGGTCTGCGGTCTATTCCCAAGATATAACCTAAAGCCGTGCGCCAAGGGTTTTTAATTGCTTGCGTACCACCTGGCAATGGTACTGGCTGGAAATAGGCCTTGCGTTCAAAGTTGCTCCAGGTACAAACTAAGAATTCTCCGCCCCAGGCTGTGCCGTCTGTCCCGTAGCCAAGCCCATCAAAAGCTACTCCTATAACTGGTTGGTTAATGTGGTGCTCTGCCATGCAACTTACTATGTGTGCATGATGATGTTGCACGCCAATGGTTGGGATGTTGAGCGCGTGCGCCAATTGTCTAGCGGCTGCGGTGGACAAATAGTCAGGATGAAGATCATGAGCAATTACTTCTGGTTTAATTGAGAACAAGGTACACATATGGTTAAGGGAGTCGTGAAAGTGCTGGAGGCTTTCTTCGTTTTCTAAATCTCCTATATGCTGACTCACAAATGCCTTATTCTTATCAACAAGGCAAAATGTATTTTTGAGCTGCCCTCCACAAGCTAGAACTGGTACTCTTGTTGCAAAGGACAACTCAATGGGCAAAGGAGCATAGCCACGGGATCGCCTAAGGACAAGCTCAACTGAGTTAAAGACTTTGGCCACTGAGTCATCATATCTAGCTTTAATCAAACGATTGTGCACAAGAAAAGCATCAGCAATATGAGCTAAGCTGGTTATGGCTTCTTGGTTGTCGATGGCAATAGGCTCTTCACTTTGATTACCACTGGTTGCAACGAGCGGGGCATTGAAGTCTGTCAACAAAATATGGTGCAGTGGGGTGTAAGGAAGCATGACACCAAGATGATTAATGTTTGGTGCTACACTGTTTGCAAGCCGGTAACTTGGTAGTTTCTTAAGCAATACTATGGGACGCTGGGTGCTTAAAAGCAAGGTTTTCTCTTTTAAGTTAACTACACAAAACTGACGTACCATCTCAATGTCCAACATCATTACAGCCAAGGGTTTTGCATATCTACCCTTGCGCTGTCTTAGCCGGATTACAGCGTCTTCATTGCTGGCATCGCATAACAGGTGAAAACCGCCAAGTCCTTTAACAGCAACAATATGACCTGTCTTTAGATGGCTTATGGTTGCATCTATAGCTAGCTCGGGCTCTAGAATGTCAAAAGTAGGCTGAGGATTGGTCTGATGAAATGCTAGTTTGGGACCACACACCCAACAAGCATTGGGCTGAGCATGAAAGCGACGGTTAGAGGGGTCGTGGTACTCCTTTGCACATTGCTTGCACATCTGGAAGCTGTCCATGGTGGTTGAGGCACGATCATACGGCAGCGCTTTGATAATTGAAAAACGTGGACCACAGCCGGTACAGTTAATAAATGGATAACGGTAACGACGGTTAGCCGAGTCAAACAATTCCTGTAGGCATTCATTACAGGTAGCTGTGTCTGGCGGAATTGCCTGCCCATCTCCGAGTGATACATTGCTGTCTTGAATGTAAAATCTATCCAGTAGATTCAAGCAGCAAGGTACTTCTTGGGTGATTAGGTGCTCTATTTTAGCTAAAGGTGGTGCTTGGGTTTTTAGTAAGTCAAGAAAATCTGCAACACATCTAGCAGGTCCTTGAACCTCAATTGCAACCCCGCTGCATGTATTTCTAACAAAACCTGACAAGAATTTGCTACAAGCTAGATTGTAAACAAACGGGCGGAAACCTACGCCTTGCACTATGCCATAG
>JACQVM010000125.1 GCA_016209785.1 Candidatus Melainabacteria bacterium
ATATTAGGTACTGGTTTTGCTAAGGCATATGCGTTGAAATTGGTGCCTTGTAAGGTTCGTGTTCCATTAGCCTAGTGTGATTAGTCAGTGACTATGACTTGCAGAAGGCGTAGCGCTACAAAGGTTGTTTAGCATGGGAAAGGACAAGTGCTCCAGGCGAGTTTTAGTTGTTGAGGACAGCCCTACGCAAGCTCAACATTTAAAGTTTATTTTGTCATCTGCTGGGTTTGAGGTAGAGGTTGCTTATGATGGCGAGTCAGCTTTTGAGAAGTTCTTAAACGGACAATTTGACCTGGTGCTGTCTGACGTGGTTATGCCTGGGTTAAGTGGCTATGAGTTGTGTCGTATGATCAAGAGAAGCAGGCAAGGGTCGGATGTGCCTGTTGTTTTAGTTACAGTGCTCAATAGGTTGCAGGATTTGATAGAGGGATTAAGAAGTGGCGCCGACAACTTTTTAACCAAGCCATATGAGCCATCTTTCCTGGTTGCACGGCTGACAAACATACTTCAAGAAAACCAAGGAGAGCCAACGCTGTCAGTTTGTGATCCTGAGTCAGGACAGTGCTTTGTAGACACCAGGTTTATTACCAACTTAGATAAGAAGCGCATTCTTGATTATCTTGTGTCTACCTTTGATGACTTTTTATATGCTCGACAACGACAAAGTGAGATTAAGCTTGTCGAGGCAAAACAAAGGATTGATGAGATTAGACAGCGGGAAGGTGAGATTGCCGATTTGGTGCACGGATTACAAGCTTTGTTGGCACATGCAGAAGATAACTTAAACTGGTTGTTGGATAAACGATTTGGGGCTGTTGAAGCAAGGCAGGAGTTGGTGTTAGCTGAGGTAAAAGCCAATATTGAGGACGGGCTCAAGATGCTTGCAAATGTCTTAGAGACTCCCAGTCAAGAGGTGTACCCTGGTGTAGTTAGTAAATCGATGATACAGTCTGTCTTGCCAGCTCGGGAATTTGATGTCAGTTTCTGAGAAACTAGACTCAGCAATGGATAATTGTGCAGGCTTCTGCAAGAGGGATTGGTATTGATGTTCCCTAATATATGTGTTCTGTGGGCAAGGTTAGTATCTGTTTGCTCCCAGGTGTCTTTGTCGGCAGTTGTAGTAGCATCTACGTTCATGCCAATGGTCGTGGCAGCACAGCCGGCTCCTGCGGAGTTTGCTTACGGTGTCAGCAAGACAGACTGGCCGTTGGATGTGTTAGGTGGAACTACAGTTGGAAATGCTGGCAGTGTTACAGATGAGGGGAAGCGGAAGGACAGCACTGACAGGCAGCCTTCAACTAAGAAGAAGACAATTAGAGGGGATGCACCATGTTTATCGTGGGTTGAACCTCAGGTGATACCAAGAGCGGTGATTCTTTGTGTGCATGGGCTAGGACTGCACAGTGGCAGTTATGAGCAGTTTGGCAAAAAAATGGCCTCACTTGGGTTTCCCACATATGCTATTGATGTTCGTGGTTTTGGCTCATGGATGAAGGCCAAAGGGCACCAAAAGGTTAACTTTGATGCTTGTCTTAATGATGTAAAGACAACCCTCCAGGCTGTTCGTAAAGCTAATCCAGGATTAAGTGTGTTTTTGTTAGGTGAGTCTATGGGTGGAGCAATTGCGCTCCAAGCAACGGCACTTAACGGCGAGCTTGTTGACGGACTTATTTCCGCAGTGCCGGCGGCTGACCGATTCCAGCAAAAAAAGACTGATCTTAAGGTGGCTTTGCACTTGCTGACAGGATTTAATAGACCTTTTGATGTGGGTACGCAGGTCATCAAACAAGCAACAAAGGATCCTATGCTGAGGGCTGAATGGAAGGATGATCCTTTAGATCGCTTAAAGCTATCAGCGCGTGAGCTAATTCAGTTCCAGCGTTTCATGAACCAAAATCATGATCATGCTAAGGAAATTAAGAACACACCTGTGTTAATTGTGCAAGGGAGCAAGGACAAACTGGTTAAGCCGGAAGGAACAATAGAGTTGTTTGAAGAACTTGCCACTGCTGATAAGCAGCTTGAGTTAGTCTCCAATGCAGAGCACCTAATTTTTGAGGAAGGGCAATTTTCAGATGAAACACTAGATGTAGTGGTTGCGTGGATACAAAAGCATGCACCTGAGGTGGCTAGCCTAACGCAAGAGGCTGCTCGACCGTATATATTACAGGCAAGACAAAGTTTGTCTAATGGGCAATATGGGCAGGCTATAGTGGCCTTAGAAAATGCTGTAAGCGTTTCACCAAGCTGTGGTGAGGCACACTTATTGCTTGGGGTAGCACATCTTCAGCTTCGTCATTTTTTCAAAGCTAGGGAGCATTTGCGCAAGGCAGTACGTGTTAGCCGGGGTAGCATTCAGGCAAAGAAGGCAAATCAAGTTCTTATGTCGTTGCCGCCTCGTTTGCTTGCTCCTCGCATGGGTCCCGGCACGCGACCTCTAGCCTCTGGACTCCAGCGGTTGCGCCAGTCAATGCCACCAGGACCTCTTGCTGGCTTGCTTAGACCACCAGCATTGATGATGCCTGGCAGTCGGTTAGCTTCAGCATCCAACCCAAATGGATCTACCTTGTCTATGGGAAGCCCGGCTGCATCCGGTCGGAGGCGCAAGGTTCGCAAGAAGGTAATTGAAGCTGATGGACAACCGACGGTTCTTGTCTTTAATGCTACTTGGTGTGAGCCATGCCAAGATATGGGATCAGTGATTCGTGATGCTAAGGACCGCTTTGGCGATCGGGTTCAGTTCATAGAAATTGATGTAGATGATCCAGGCAACGAACAATTGATTGAACAGTACTCAATAAGTCCTGTGCCAACAATTGTTTTTCTTAAACCTGATGGAGAAGTTTCTTCTTATGCAGTAGGCTACGCTGGAATTGACGGTATGGTGAAAGGAATGAGCAAGATTCTTCTTGACTGATTTTGTCGTTGAGTCTTTATGGCTCAGGTTGTGTGATGCAAGACTTTGAGAAACTTGGGAT